>JANLQV010000024.1:0-12780 GCA_031368025.1 Sphingomonadales bacterium
CCAAGCTCTCTTTCAGGAGAAGCTCATTGCTGATCGAAACAAGCTTGCCATCATACCCCGTCCGGAACATGCGGCCCAAGAACGAGATCTTGCCGGTCGTCGGATCGAGACCCGAGCGGTTATAGCCAATCACGACCTCACCATATTCGTTCACGGCGATAGAGCCCTGATAATAGTCATAGCCCGCTTCGCCAATATTGCCTTCATCAATGATCGCAAACGTGTTTGCATCAAGAACGGTATAGCGAACGCGGCTTTCATCGAGTCCGTCGGCAACATCATTGACGGTATTCACCATGTAGATGCGACCGTTGACTTGATAGACGCTGCTGCTGATGCGTTCGTCGAGCGTAGAAATGATCCGCTGGTTGGCAGCGATTGCCACGCTTGGCTGACGGCCCGGCCCCGGGCTGTCAAAGGCTGCCTGACCGAGATAATTGACGCCACCGAGTGTTGCTCCGGACGCGTCACTCGCATTGAGGTTGTTCACCTTGAAACCAAGCGAATCGAATGCAAACAGCGAGGCCGCTACGACTGTGCCGCTCGTGCTGGCTTGGGTGCTGTTGACACCTTGCAAGGCAAAACCACGATCCTCAAACGTGCCAGGAAAGGCGGTGCTAAATTGCTTGATGCCGGTTGTTGTTGGCGCACCGGCCCCGAACAGGCTTTCCAGCGGGATGACATTCAATGCTGTCCCCTGGAATGAAGCCCCAAAGTTGTTGGTACCGATATAAACGGCGTTATTGTCGAGCGCGAGCGTCGGATAATCGGCCGTGCCACCAGCAAAACCCGTGAATATCGTCGACTTCCATGTGCCGAGCGCATTGTCGGTATCCGAAATTGCAATCTGTATATCGGAAACTGACGCCCCGAATGAGATTGCGATCCAGCGGCTGGCTGCTGCGTTGTACATTACACGCGAATCGCCATTGGCACCGGTCTGGCCAGCTGCGGCCCAGAAAGCAGTATCGGAAACCAGCGAAAGCTGAGCGCCGGTATATTTGTCAAAAACCGCATAGGCGCCATTGCTGGTCTCGAAATATTGCGACCGACCGACCGCACCCATTGTATCGGGCGGGATGAAGTTGGGGCGCTTGACGGTCGCCAGGTCGTATTGGCTGATGCCTTCAAAGCCCAAGGAATAGGTGCTCGAGACATTGCTAATTGGTCCAGATTGGCCGTTCGCGTCGAAAGACAAATCGCCTGGAATATCGGTGAAGTCACCTCCATCGTCTAAAAAATAGGATTTTATCGTTGGCGCGGCACTTGCCGCCGTCGGCGCATACGCCACCGCGCACAATGCGACGAGTGGTAGTGTCTTGAACAGCTTCATTTAAGCCCCCTGCCTTTGTGGTTTCATCTCCGCCTCACCAGCACAATCACGTTACGGCAGACGCGCATTTCACGCTTTCAACCTGCAAACTGATTTCTGGTGCGACTCTTGATGTTGGTGAAGAATGTCTTAACACTTTCAGTCGCGCAACATAATTTCGTCGCAGTCTATCCCAAAGTGGGACAACTCTGAACAATTCATCGGAAAAGCGTGCACTCAGCTATTTGTTTTTGCGCATTGGGCCGGATCATTCATAGTTAATACGGCTCCATTGCTTTCGTTCTATTATGATCCGCCGCATTTTACCCGAACCGGTTATCCCGCGGAAAACCGGTCGGCGGCATCCGCCCGCCAGCGCCGCGTGCAACCCGCCACAGCGTCAGGTCAGCCTCAGTGCGCGTCCGGCCGGTGTCGCCGCCCATTGCCCAGCTCAGGCCTTCCTCGAAGCGGAAGCTGGTGGCGTCGGACAGCCCACCGTCCCGGTATTTCTGCAAGGTGACGCCTTGGCCGCGCGTCATTTCGGGGAGTTCTTCCAAGGGAAAGACGACGAGCTTTCGGTTGTCGCCCACCACAGCAGCATAGTCATGGCCCGCCGCGATGATCCGCGCGACAATCAGCTTCGCGCCTGTGCGGACGTTGACCACCTGCCTGCCCTTGCGCGTTTCGGCGACCACTTCGGATGAGGTCGCAATAAAGCCCTTGCCGTCGGATGCGGCGAGCAGGATGCGCTGGTCGGCTTTCGCCGGGAACAGGTTCACGATGCCGATGCCGTCGGGCAGGTCGATCATCAGGCGCACCGGCTCGCCAAGGCCGCGCCCGCCCGGGAGCTTGTCTCCGCCCAAAGTGAAGAAGCGGCCATCTTCGGCGGCGAGCAATATCTTGTCGGTGGTTTGGGCGTGGAAGGCGAAGGCGGGGCCGTCGCCCTCCTTGAACTTCACCGCCTCGGCATTGTCGAGCGCGACATGGCCCTTCATCGCGCGCACCCAGCCGCGCTGCGACATGATGACGGTGATCGGTTCGCGCTCGATCATCGCCTCGAGCGGAATATCCTTGGGCGCGGCGGCTTCGGCGATCAGGGTGCGGCGCTTGCCGATGAGCGTGTCGGGGCCATAGGTGACGCGGAGGGCCGTAAGGTCTTTCTTCAGCTTGGTGCGTTGGCGCTGCGGGCTTTCGATAAGCTGGACCAGCCCTTCGCGTTCGGCGGCGAGCTTTTCGCGCTCGGTCTTGATCTCGAATTCCTCAAGGCGGCGCAATGAACGCAGCCGCATGTTGAGGATCGCTTCGGCCTGACGGTCGGTCAGGTTGAATTCGGCGATCATGATCGGCTTGGGCTCATCCTCGGTGCGGATGATCTCGATCACGCGGTCAAGGTTGAGATAGGCGATCAGATAGCCGTCGAGCAGTTCGATCCGGTCATCGATCTTGCCGAGCCGGTGCTGCGCCCGCTTGACCAGCACTTCGATCTGGTGGCGAATCCAGCGGGTCAGCACCTCCTTCAATGACAGGACGCGCGGGGTGCGATCGGCATCCAGCACATTCATGTTGAGCGAGATGCGGACTTCGAGTTCGGAGAGCTTGAACAGGCTTTCCATCAGCACGTCCGGGTCGACCGCGCGGGTGCGGGGTTCGATGACGATGCGGATCGCTTCGTCCGATTCGTCGCGTATATCGGCGAGGATAGGCAGTTTCTTGTCATTGATGATCGCGGCAATGGCCTCGATCAGCTTGCCCTTCTGCACCTGATACGGAATCTCGGTGATGATCGCGACCCAGGTGCCGCGCCCGAGATCCTCGACTTCCCAGCGCGAACGGACGCGGAATGCACCCCGGCCAGTTGCATAGGCCTCGGCGATCGAAGCTGCGCTGTCGATGATCTGCCCGCCGGTCGGCAGGTCGGGGCCCTTGACGAATGCGAGCAGCGCCGCATCTTCGGCGTTGGGGTCGTCGATCAGGAGCGTGGCGGCGTCGATGATCTCCGCCACATTGTGCGGCGGGATGCTCGTCGCCATGCCGACCGCGATCCCGCTCGAGCCGTTCGCCAGCAAGTTGGGGAACAGGCCGGGAAAAATCTCGGGCTCTTCATCCTCACCATTATAGGTGGGCTTCATTTCGACGGTGCCATCGTCAAGCCCGGCCATCAGGGCCATCGCCGACGCAGTCAGCCGCGCCTCGGTGTAGCGATAGGCGGCGGCATTATCGCCATCGATATTGCCGAAATTGCCCTGCCCGTCGACGAGCGGATAACGCAGAGCGAAATTCTGGGCGAGGCGGACCATTGCGTCATAGACCGACTGATCGCCATGCGGATGATATTTGCCGATGACATCGCCGACCACGCGGGCTGATTTCTTGTAAGCGCTGGCCGGATCGAGCTTGAGCAACCGCATCGCCCAGAGCAGGCGGCGATGCACCGGCTTCAACCCGTCGCGCAAATCGGGCAGCGAGCGGGCGGTGATCGTGGAGAGCGCATACACAAGATAGCGTTCCGACAACGCGCTATCGAACGGCGCATCGACGATGCTGTCGAACGGGTCTTCGGGAGGAGGCGGGGGCACTTTCAGTTCGGGCATGCAGCGCCCCTAGGCGAATAAAATGTTCGCGACAATTTCTTCGGCTGCAAAACCCTATTCGCTTGTCTCGATCTCAAAAGCCGCCTCGCGCCAGGCCTTCATGCCGCCATCAAGTGCTATTGCCCGCCTGAAGCCCAGTTGGCAGAGCGTTGCCGCTGCAAGCGTCGATATTTTGCCAAATTCACAGCAGGTCAGGATGCGTACGGTCGGGTCGGGAAACGTATCGTTGACCCGAAGCTCAAGCTGTCCTCGCGCGATATGTATCGCGCCGGGAATGTGTCCCTTTTGGAAAGCATCGCGTTCGCGAACATCCAGAACAATAAAATCGTTTGCGCGCTTCGAAAGCTGCAGCTGCAGTTCGCCAAGTGACATAAAGGGGACGGTATGAGCGGCATTCACAAGCAGTTGCTCGACCGTGCAGCCACCACTCATGTTGGTGCGAAGCGCTTCGGTAAGATGGGCTGGAGCGGCGAGGTTGAGTTCACGCATCATCGCGATAAATTCGGCGCGATCCGATTTCTGCAGTCGAGGATTAGTGTCGATTTCTTCTCCAATGGTCGATTCCGAACGGCCGTGATAATCATGTGCCGGAAAGACACGGACCGATCGATCGAGTTTGAGAAGGCGCCCGAACAGGCTGTCATAAAGCGCGCCGGGATCGCCCGTCGGCAGGTCGGTTCGCCCGGTGCCGCCGATCAGGAGCGTATCGCCGGTGAACAGGGCGTCGCCTGCGAGCAGCGACATCGAATCGCGTGTGTGCCCGGGTGTGCACATCGCAATGAGCCTGATATCCCCTGCGATCAGCATTTCCCCGTCATCGAGCCGCATATCCGCGTAGGGAGCCGGACTCAGGCGGTTGAGCGCGACTGGCACGTGGAGCATTTCGCCGATCTGCCGTGCCGCCGAAAAGTGATCCGCATGGGTGTGGGTGTCGACAACATAAGACAGTGATCGCCCGTCACGCGCAATCATCCCCCGGTAACGCTCGATCAAGTGCATCTCCGGATCGACAAGGATCGCTTCACCGGTTCGTTCGCAACCGAGCAAATAGGATTTGCAGCCCCCATTGGCGAATTGTTCGACGATCATAGATGGCGCCCCCAAAGGTTTGTTGCCAATGAACCTAGCCGAAATTCGGGAGAGCGGAAAGCGCACGCCAAATCTGTCGGTATGCCTTGGGTTTGCGACGCAATCAGGTGGGCCATTTTGAGCCGATAACAGGGAGGATTCATGCCGACGTGCGGCCTCGTCAGGAATGTCTGCTCTGTTGTGGGAAGCGGACGTCGCTTAGCCAGCAAAGTATAGAACCGCGCCGACGTAAAGGCTGGCGATGCCGATTGTCGTCAGGCTAAGCATAAACATCTTGTGAGCGTCATCAAATAGGTCCGCGTATACGTGTCGCACGACCAATGCGACCAAGGGATTAGCTATCACAATTATGACCCCTACGGCGATAACGGGACGATCAAAAAGGCCATAGAAGCCGAAGTTTAAGCCTGCCATTACAAGCAAAATAGACAACAGAAATGCAGAAGCAAGTGCGAGCCGATAGAATATTGCGACTAAAGACCATCGACTTTTCACAAAGACAAAATCCCCACCAAGGCCGCATCATGAACTGACGTTCCGATGTCTACAAAGTCGTCGGAAACAAACAACCAACATACTCGAAATCACCCCACCGGCGTTGGCATGAACACTGACCAGCCAGTCGCTTCGGCCAATCGTTCGAGCGCGCGGGTGCCGAGTTTGGAATTGCCGCGGGTGTTGAGGCCGGGTGACCAAACGGCGATGCTTGCCTTGCCCGGCACGATGGCGAGGATGCCGCCGCCGACGCCGGACTTGCCGGGAATGCCGACGCGGAAAGCAAACTCACCCGAGCCGTCATAATGGCCGCACATCAGCATCAACGCGTTGATCCGGCGGGCAAGCAGTGGGGGGACAATGATCTCGCCGGTGTCGGGGTGCACGCCGTCATGCATCAGATAACGTCCGGCCATCGCCAGTTGCCGACACGTCAGCGACAGTGCGCACTGGTGGAAATAGAGTTTCAGCGCGCCTTCGACATAGCGATCCATATTGCCGAAGCTCTTCATATAATTGGCCAGTGCGACGTTGCGAAAACCGGTCGCGGCTTCCGAATTGGCCACCACATTGTCGATCTCGATACTCTCATCGCTCGCCAGCATCCGCACGAAGCGCAGGACGTCGCCGATTGCGGACCGCGGTTCCGCTCCGTCGAGCACAACGTCGCTGACCACGAGCGCACCTGCATTGATAAAGGGGTTGCGCGGGATGCCGCCCTCATTTTCCAGCTGGACAATCGAATTGAAGGCAGACCCGGAAGGCTCGCGCCCGACGCGTTTCCACAATTCGTCGCCATGTTTTTGCAGGGCCATCGTCAGCGTGAAGACCTTCGATACGCTCTGGATGGAAAAGGGCGTATCTGCGCCACCGGCCATGTGCACCGTGCCATGTTCATCGACAACGGCGATGCCGAAATGCTTCGGATCGACCTTGCCGAGGCTCGGGATATAGTCGGCCACTTTCCCGCGCTCGACATGCGCACTCATCTCCGCGCTGATGTCGGCGAGAATTGCGGGAATGGGTTTCATCTCCACATCCTTTGCAGTTCGGGCTCTCCGTCAAACCATTGGTGCTTCAGCGCGCCGGCGACGTGCAAGAAGAAAAGCAGGTAAAGGCACCACGCCAGGAGTTCGTGCAGCTTGCCAAAAGCGCCATGCACGATTTGCCTGATCCCGGGATTCAAGTGCATGATCCACCCAATCCGCGGCCATTCGAACACGCCGAACCAGCGCCATTTGATCTCAGGCGCCATATTCCAGGCCGAGTCGTGAATTACCCCCGACACGGCCAGCCCGAGAATGACGAGATAAAGCAGGCCGTGAACCGCAAGGCTCGCCCGACGCTCCCACACTGTATGGCTTGCAGGAAGAGCCGGCGGCCGGTGGGTGGCGCGCCACAAGAGGCGCATGATCGTCAGCCCCAGGATAGTCACTCCCATCGATTCGTGCGTGCCAATCATGAAGCGGGTATTGGCCTCGCCGAAGGAATCGGTCAGCAGGCCAAGGCATACATTGGCGATAACCATAACCCCGACAAGCCAGTGCAGCGCGATCGCGGGCCCGGAATAACGCTCGACCAGTTTCGACATGCAGACTCCGTTCGGGCTCTCAAGGGCGGGGAAGCGATGATGTAGCGTTCGCTACGCTCCCCGCCCATATCAAAATTGACCATTCCCGGAGTATTCCGCTTTTCGCGCGATGACGGCGCGCTTGCCCTTGCAAGCCCTTTTCGCCTATATCGGACGCAGGCCCCGGAAGCCCGGTATCCTTTTTGGAAAACCGCCTTTCGGGGCTTTGCTCATTTGAAAGGCCCATCATGAACCGCCGCCGCCAGATTTACGAAGGCAAGGCCAAGATCCTTTACGAGGGACCGGAACCGGGCACACTGATCCAGTATTTCAAGGATGACGCGACCGCGTTCAATGCCCAGAAAAAGGGCACGATCAACGGCAAGGGCGTGATCAACAACCGTATTTCGGAGCATGTTTTCACATTGCTGGGCCATATCGGCATTCCGCACCACTTTATCAAACGCCTCAACATGCGAGAGCAGTTGGTCCGCCAGGTTGAAATCATCCCTATCGAAGTCGTCGTCCGCAACGTCGCAGCCGGATCGTTGTCGAAACGGCTCGGGATCGCGGAAGGCGAACAGCTTCCCCGCACGATCCTCGAATATTATTACAAGGACGATGCGCTTGGCGATCCGCTGATCACCGATGAACATATCGCCTGTTTCGGCTGGGCGACGCAGGAGGAAATGCACGACATTTCCGACATGGCGATCCGCATCAACGACTTCATGTCGGGCATGTTTGCAGGGATCGGCATCCGGCTGGTGGATTTCAAGCTGGAATTCGGGCGGGTCTGGGAGAATGATTTTGCCCGCGTGATCCTGGCGGACGAGATCAGCCCTGATGGCTGTCGCTTATGGGACATCGCGACCAACGAGAAACTCGACAAGGATCGCTTCCGGCACGACATGGGCGGCGAAGTCGAAGCCTATCAGGAAGTGGCCCGACGGATGGGATTGCTACCCGAAGGGGCGGACAATGCCGTTCTTGATCTGGAAACCCACCGGAAAAAGCGCGGGAAGTAAGGCTTACCCGGTTCGCGCGACCAGCACCGCCAGTCCGAGTGCGGGATAGGTCATGCGGGCATCCACATGATCGGATGTCAGGTGCTCGACAACCAGCTTGCGATTGACCTTGCTCCGGTGGTGCATCCGCGCGGTGTTTTCCTGCCAGATATAGCAACCCTTGGTTAAGCTCACGCCATTCTGCTCACGCGCATTGCATTCGAGCCAGAGCGTTTTGTCGCTCCCCAGTTCTGAAACTCCCTCCACGATGCCGAGCGATAGCCGATGCGCCAGCCAGCCCGTCGTGGCTTCTCCCGTTGCACCAATCCATCGATGACCAAGGTCTGCGTTGCGGGGATCTGGGGTGCCTTGATCAGTGTCGCGCGACCAGTGCACCGCCACCAAAGGATCACGCGTAATCGCAATCGGGCGGCGCAGGCGATACATCGAAAGGCGCTTCACCAGCGCGTCAGCCTGTTCAGCTTCGCAGTCGATCAGCAGGTCCGCTCCGTCCGCCCAGACGATGAAATCGAACAACGCCTTGCCCTGCGGCGTGAGCAGTCCAGCCCAGACTGGCAACGCCGCCAGCACATCGTTCGTCACCAGCCCCTGGAGGAAGCCGCGTACATCGTCTCCTGACAGGCGGATCACCGCGCGGTCGACAAGGGTAGTTTTCGTCATCATCCCCATTTAGGGAGAGTTTCAGTAAAACCAAGCCGGAGACCCAATGACCGAACGCCTGACCATCCGGCGCCCCGACGATTGGCATGTCCATCTGCGCGATGGAGCGATGTTGCGCGCCGTCGCCCCCCATACCGCGCGCCAGTTCGCCCGGGCAATTGTCATGCCCAATCTGTCGCCCCCTGTGACCAATGTGGCCGAAGGGATTGCCTATCGCGCGCGGATCGAAGCCGCCGTGCCCGCCGGACTGGATTTCGCGCCCCTGATCGTTGCCTATCTGACCGACAGCAGCGACGCGGAAGAGATCGCGCGCGGCTATGCGCAAGGGGTGTTCACCGCGTGCAAGCTCTATCCCGCCAACGCGACCACCAATTCAGCGCACGGCGTGACCGATATCCGCAAGATCATGCCCGTGCTTGAACGCATGCAGGAGATCGGGATGCCGCTTCTGATTCACGGCGAGGTGACCGACCCCGAAATCGATATCTTCGACCGCGAGGCGGTGTTCATCGAACGCATACTCGAACCACTGGTGCGCGCCCTGCCCGCGCTCAAGATCGTATTCGAGCACATTACAACTTTGGAAGCAGCCGACTTCGTCGCAGGTGCGTCCGCCAGCATCGCCGCAACGATCACCCCGCATCATCTGCATATCAACCGCAACGCAATGTTCGCGGGCGGCATCCGCCCCCACGCCTATTGCCTGCCGGTGGCCAAGCGCGAGAAGCACCGGCTGGCAATCCGCAAGGCCGCAGTTTCCGGTTCGCCCAAATTCTTTCTTGGCACCGACAGCGCACCGCACGTGCGCCATACGAAGGAAGCGGCGTGTGGCTGCGCAGGGATCTTCAATGCGCCCTATGCGCTGGAGAGCTACGCCGCCGTGTTCGATGAGGAAGGCGCGCTTGACCGGCTGGAAGGTTTTGCCTCGGAATACGGGCCGCGCTTTTATGGCCTACCGCTCAACACGGGCACGATCACGCTGGAACGTGGTGAAACCCGGGTGTCCGACCGGATCGATGCAGACGGGACAGATATCGTCCCCTTCCATGCGGGGGAAACGCTCAGCTGGCGGCTGAGTGCCGGATAAAGCGGCTATTGCACCCGGATCAGCGCCTCCGGCACCTTCTCACTCGATGAATCGATCGACCAACTGAGCGAACGCCCGGCCGGACTTTTGGTCGGGCCATTCTCGGTATTGTTGGTCAATATCTCGCCGTCAGTGGTGAGCGTCAAAACGCCTTTGGTTCGTGAGGATTGCGGCATGTCGCTTGTTTCGGGTGCGCCCAACGCCTTCATCTTGGAGGCCAATCCTTTAAGCCCGCCACCGATCAAGGCAGGCGCTGTCATCGCAACCGATCCCTGATCGCGTTTGCGCAACTGGACGAAGGGAATGATGAAATCGCCCTGAGGGAAGGTCGGGAAGATGAAATCATAAGCCAGCTTGCCGGTGATCTGGTAATCGACCTGGAACACGCCCTTGCCCTTGTAGACGACTGATTTCCAGCCATCGTATTTCATGAGCTGCACGGCGAATTTCTGGTTGGCAGCGTCGTCGGACGGGTTGTAACCGAACAGGGCGGCGAATTGCTGGCTGTCCTTGAGCTTCTTGTCGGCTGCGGCTTTCTGCTCGGCGTCCCAGTCCTTCTTCTTCGCGGCGATTTCGCTCGGGGTGCAGGGGCGGCCTTCGTCGGAGGCATCCTCTCCATCGGCTGCCAGTTTCGCACCGGGCACTGGCCCGGAGCAACTGGCCTTGTCGTCGCTCCAGACTTCGGGCTTGGCATCCTTCATCGCTTCATCGGGAGTCTGAAAGATGATCTCGCCATTATAGGCGAAGGTGAAGGTTCCGTCCTTGCGCAGATCGATGTTCGACGTGAAGAGCCCCGGCACCAAGAAACAACTGGTCAGAACAAGCGGCAGGGCCAGGATCGCAAGCAGACGCAAGACGGTCTTCATCAATCTTCTCCCTTTCGCGTGACGGCAGCGTAAAGCGCAATGGCCGCGGCATTGGATACATTCAGGCTTTCGACCTTGCCGCTGATCGGTAGCTTAGCCAGTTCATCGCAATGCGCCTCTGTGTTCTGGCGCATGCCTTCGCCCTCAGCACCCAGCACGAGTGCCAATTTTTGCGGCCCCATCGCCTGATCGAGCGTCTGGCTGGCATGGCCGGTGAGGCCTATCCGCCAGAATCCGGCTTCTGCAATTTCCTCAAGCGCGCGGGCAAGGTTGATGACACGGCACCACGGCACCACCTCAAGCGCACCAGAGGCTGCGCGCGCGACCGTGCCCGATTCCGGAGGTGCGTGGCGATCTTGCGTAACAATCCCGAGCGCGTTGAATGCAGCGGCGGAGCGGAGGATCGCGCCAACATTGTGCGGATCGGTGACTTGATCGAGGACAAGCAGCGGCCGCCGGTCATCGGCGCCGCGATCGAGCAATTCGCCGAGCCAGACATCCTCCAGCGGATCGACTTCGGCCACCAACCCCTGATGCGGCGCATCGACCGGAACCATCCGCCCGAGATCGGCAACGTCAGCATAGGTGATTGGCAGGACGGGCGGCAGATCAAGCGCGCCCAACGCATCGCGAGTCCCCCAGATTTTACGCACCACCCGTTCAGGATTCGCCAGCGCCGCGAGCACGGCATGCCGCCCCCAGAAACGGGTGCGATTGCTTTGCAGTTGCTGATTCCGGTTGGCGCGCCTCATCCAGCATGCCTTTGCGCAGAACAGGTCCCGAAGCCAGCGAAATTCGCGCCGGTCGGCCCGGTTTCGCCGGACCGGGGGACGCTGTTATCGGCCTTGAGGTTGATCGTCCGCTCACCGCTTTCGCAAGCGCATCCCTAAACATTCCTTCTCGCGGACCGTAGCAAAAGGAAAGACAACGCATTGCCTGTCATGCCGAGGACACAGCCCACAGTGCCAACACGAAGCGAAGTGGGCAGTATCCGAGGCCCAATCCTGGGTTTGACCGCAATCGTCCTGCTCATTCTTGCCTTGTCTGCGTTCAGTCAATGGAGCACGACGCGCGCGGCAAACGACCTCGACGACGAACGCTCGTCGCGCGCAGTTCTGCTCGCCATTCAGGGCCAGATTTCGCATATGGAATCGGTCGCCGACGACAATGCGAATTGGGACGATGCGGCCACCGCCCTTTATCAGACCAAAGTCGACAAGGATTTTGGCTGGCGCGGATTTGGCGCCGTCACCAACAACGCGAAAATATACGAGACCATGTTCGCAATTGATGGGCAAGGCCAACAGACCCTGGCTTATGAAGACGGCAAGGTCGTGCACTCCGACCTCGTTGCGCGCTATGGGCACCCTTTCCAGGTGCTTGTGGACGCTGCCAAGCGATCACACGCGTCGACCGGTGGCCTGATTGTGGTGGACCGGGAAATCCGGATCGTCGGTGTCGGCGTCGTCACACCCACATCCGAAAATTTGAAGGCCAGGTTTGGCAATCAAGCGCCAGTCCTCATAGCCTTCGCGATCCGCTTGTCGCCGAAGCGCCTGAAGGCAATCGAAACAGCCCTTCAGCTCGAAGGCATGGTTCTCCAGGAGAGCCCTACCGAATCAAGCATAGCCCTGGTCGATCCGGATGGCCGAAGGATTTCCTCTCTGGGCTGGCAACCAACCAATCCAGGGTATCAGGCCTTCCGCAAGGCAACACCCATATTGGGTCTCGTACTGTTGATGCGTTTGCTCGCACTCGCTCTGGTCCTTTCCTATTCCTATCGCTTTTACAAAGAATTGCGGCGCAGCGCCTTGATCGACGCGCTCAGCCACCTTCCTAACCGACGGGCGCTTGAACTGGAAGTTACGCGGCACATGCGTCGCGGCGAACACGTCACTCTGGCTTTTCTCGACCTCGACGGATTCAAGGCGGTGAACGACAATTATGGGCACAGTGTCGGCGACCAATTGATCCGCAAATTCTCCGACGTAGCACTCGATCAATCGACGGCCTGCAAAATGGTCGCACGTCAGGGGGGAGACGAGTTTGCCGAGCTCGCTGTCGGTACTGACGCGGATGGCC
>JANLQV010000324.1:0-7407 GCA_031368025.1 Sphingomonadales bacterium
CCACGGTGGCCGTGGCGGTCGCCATCGCGGTCCACGCCTTGCGCCGCAGATAGAGGATCGGCATGAGCACGGCCATGTGCGGCTTTATGATCATCAAGCTGTAGGGCCGGACAAACCGGGCCATATCGACCATCGCCGGCAACACAGCCGCCAACGCTACGGCCGGGAATGCCACGCCGGTTTTGCCGCGTCCGGTGAGCCGTGCCATTTCGCTGGCTGCAAACCAGATGACGGCCAAGGTCAGGAGCCCGATCAGGACGCCAAATATCCGCAGGTCGAACAGTGAATTGCCCGCGGCCAGCGTCCAAAGCCTCAGAAGCGCGGTGTAAAACGGGGGGTGAGTCTCGTAGGTTGGCAGAATATTCCAGATGAAATCGAAACTGTTCGCGGCGCCAAACGCGCTGTAGGATTCGTCGAGAGACAACGGCCAAACCGTCAGGCGGTTGATGCGAATGCCGATTGCAACCCCGATCAGGGCGCCTGCCAGCAGGGGGGCACCGATCCGGCGCTTCGAAAATCCATCCATCATGAAGGCCTTAGATCCCAGCGCTGAGCCCGTTCCACGCCCCAGAGAAGCTGGAACAGGAATGCCCCGAGCAGCAGCGGCGATATCCAGAATCCGGCCTTGTTCATGTACGTGATGAAACTTGCCAGCAGGAAAATGACGGAGGCCATGAGCGCGGGCCAAATCCGAAAAGAACGGGTTGCCCGATAGAGCATGATCAGGCTGGCAAGCCCGACCACCGTCATATCGTAATTGAAGCCATAGGGCAGAATCAAGAAGGTGGCCGCCGCCGCCGCCAGCCCCGCGCGATGGGGGTCTGCGGGCTGGAACCGCCACATCAGCGTGATGACGATCGTCGCGACCGCGACCTGCACTTCCCAGACGAGGCTCGCGGGAAAGCCATAGGCGAAGAGCGCCGGTGAGAGCGTCGGCATCATCTTCGCGAAAAAGGTGTGCGTGGCGTGAAGCAGGCTCAACTGGCTCTGCGACGTGCTTTCCAGATAGGTTTTCCAGAGGTCAATGCCGAAAAACAGGATCGACACGCCGACCAGCACGGCCACGGTGGCCGTGGCGGTCGCCATCGCGGTCCACGCCTTGCGCCGCAGATAGAGGATCGGCATGAGCACGGCCATGTGCGGCTTTATGATCATCAAGCCCGTCATCAGCCCGGACAGTTTCGGGCGTTTTTCCAGATGATGCCAGGCAGACAGCCAAAGTGCGCCCATGATCAGGCCATAGTGCCCGGCCCAGACACAGACGATTGTCGTGGGCAGGATCAGTGACAGGATTTCGGGCAATTTTTCCCGCGCCAGCCAGGGCCTCGCGGCGAGGCCGAACAGGAGCAGCGAAATGATCGTCCAGAGCGCCAGCGACCAGAAATAGGGGATGACCCCAAAGGCGGGCGTGTAGAGCAGGGTGACGGGCGGATAGGAATACATGTGATCGCGAATGCCCCCGCCAAACTGGTTGGTCTGCCACGCGTGATAGGCGCTCTTGTCATACACGTCCGCCAGTCGCCCTTCGATCACCAGTCGTCCCGATGTGAAGACGTTGACAAAATCCCGCCCCCAGATCGCGGAGCCATTGATCGAAAGCCCGCGCGAATGCTGTGCCGAAAGATAATCCTTGATGAACAGCAATGCCGATAGCGCAAAGCCGATGAGCCAGACGAGAATAGGGAAATACGCGATCATGGCTTGCACGAGCGGCCGGCGCGGGGAAATGATCTCGGCGATGCTGCTCATGAAACGGGCGAAAAGTGCGGCCAGGTCAACATCGAGGTGCTTTGGCGGCGGCTGGCCGAAATGACAAGTATCTCAGGGCGCGCTCCCCTCAGGCTGAGAGGATGGCAAGCAGCGAGACGCCGAACGGCAGCGGCACACGCCCGACCAGATGGCGTTCTAGCGCGAACAGGCTGGTGAACGCGACATTGAGCGGGGCGGCGGGCTGGGCATCGTCGGCCTCTTCGCGGCCGGTGATCTTGCCCAGCACGCGGAACGTCGCGGCGAGCGGGAAGAGGATCGTGTTGAAATGGGTCACAAGCTCTGCCTTGAGCCCGGCCTTGGCAATGACGGTGCGAAGATCAACGCCATTGTAGCGGCGGAAATGGTGATGCACCGTATCGTGTGCGCTCCACATCCAGCGATTGGCCGGAACGGTGATCAGGATGCGCCCGCCGGGTTTCAGCTTCGTTCGGATGCTGGCCAGCGCGGCGGTATCCGCCTCAACATGCTCAAGCACATCAAGCAGCGCAATCAGATCATAGCTGCCATCAGCGATCCCATCGAGCGCAGGGAGGCGCGCCGAACCGACCGGACGACCCAATCGCGCCGAGGCCATCTGCCGGGCTGCATCATCGACTTCGAGGCCATCGACCGCACCGAACGCACCGAGCATCGAGAAATTATGACCGGTGCCGCAGCCGATTTCGAGGATGCGGGCATCTTCGGGCGGCTTGATGATACGCGCGACCACGTCCGAAAGAATCCGCCGCCGCGCGACATACCACCAATGGGTCTGGTCTAGCGCAGCCATCCGGTCAAAGATGATGCGCTCCATCAGCCGTCCATCCCGACGGTCTCGCGTACGACATAGATGGGCCGCTGCTTGGCTTCGACGAGGATGCGGCCGACATATTCCCCCAACACGCCAAGCGAAATAAGCTGCAAGCCGCCAAAGAACAGGATCGCCGTCATCATCGAGGCATAGCCGGGCACGTCAATCCCCGAAACAAAGGTGCGGATCATCACGAACACGGCATAGACGAATGACAGCAGTGCCACGACCACGCCCACATAACTCCACACACGCAGCGGCACGGTTGAGGCGGAGGTGATGCCATCCAGCGCCAGCGTCCACAGTTTCCAATAGCGAAATTTGGTCGCGCCGACTTCGCGTTCGACCCGGTCATATTCGACGGCGGTCTGTTTGAACCCGCTCCAGGCGAACAACCCCTTCATGAAGCGGTTGCGTTCGGGCATCTTGCGGATGACATCGACCACCTTGCGGTCGAGCAGCCGGAAATCGCCGGCATGTTCGGGGATCTTGTCCGACGAGAGCCAGTTATGCGCGCGGTAGTAAAGATCGGCAGTCAGCCGTTTGGGCAGGCTATCGCTCTCACGATTGCGGCGGACGCCGTAAACGACATCGCTCCCCGCCCGCCACGCGGCGACCATTTCGGCAATGACTTCGGGCGGATCCTGGAGATCGACATCAATCGGAATGACGGCGTTTCCACGCGCATGATCAAGACCCGCCGAAAGTGCTGCTTCCTTGCCGAAGTTGCGTGAGAATGAGAGCGCACAGAGTCGAGGATCGCGCAGGTTCGCAGTCATGATTGCGAACAATGTGCCGTCGCTGCTGCCATCGTCGACAAACAGGATTTCCCATGCTTTGGCGGCGGGATCGGACAATGAATCGAGCACCCGGCTGACGCGCGTGACGAACGGAGCGATGGCCTCCTCCTCGTCTTTTACGGGAACGAGAATGGTCAAAATGGGTTGGACGGCGTTCATCATGCTCCTTGTGCCATGCTTTGCGAGAAATATGGTTAACGCACCGTAAAATTTATCCAAAGACCCAGCGGCGATTGAGTGTGAAGGTCAGGATCGGGCTGACGAATACAATCGGGATCACCGGCCACCAGGTCGGCCCGCCCATTTGCTTGACCAGCAACCATACAAAAAACTGGTTGGCGACAAAGCCCAACGTCGTGGTCACGACGAAGCGAAACGTGCGGATATGCGCGCGGTCGCGCGCGCCGTGCCCGCGAAAGCTGAACTCACTGTGGAGGACATAGCCAAGCACCGCCGCCACGACGAACACGAGAAGCAGTGAAAGATTGGGATCGACATGGAGCAATGTAGCGACCGCCCAATATCCGCCCGCGACGAACAGGGTCAGCAATCCGCCGCTCACGCCGAAGCGGAGTATTTGCACAATCAATACACGTCGTTGTTCGTCTTCGCTCATGTTACCCTAGCTTCGCACTTGTCGCAGCGCCTTTAAGGCCGCATGAGGCGCAAGGAAACAGTGATCAGGGACTTATTGGCTATGGACGATGCAAAGCCGGACTTTCTGGCCCGGCGCTGGAAGACGATATTGTTCCTCGTCTGGCTAGCGACGAGCGTTGCGCTGATCGTCTATCGCTGGAAAGCCATCCATTGGTTTGCGCTGGGCGATACCGACGATAACATGCGGATCATGCAGGTCCGCGACCTGCTGCAGGGCCAGGACTGGTACGATCTGCGGCAGCACCGGCTGAACCCGCCTATTGGCGCCAATATTCACTGGTCGCATCTGGTCGATTTGCCGATTGCCGGGCTCATCCTCCTGACCAAGCCGCTTTTCGGCGGGATCATCGCGGAAAAGATCGCGGTCACTGTCGCACCGCTCATCCCGCTGGGCGTTGCGCTGACAGGGCTGGGGCTGACCGTGCGCAGGCTTGTCGCGCCGGGTGCCTATCTGATCGCGGCGGGCATCCTGATTTCCTTTGTGACGGCGATGACGATGTTCATGCCATTGAGGATCGATCATCACGGCTGGCAACTGGCCATGCTCACGCTGATTCTTGCCGGGCTGTCGGACGAGCGTGCCATGCGGGGCGGCTTGGTGATCGGCATTGCCACAGCGCTCTCAATGGTGATCGGGCTGGAGACATTGCCCTGGCTCGCCGTCGCCGGCGCTGGCGTCGCTTTGCGCTGGATTCTGGCCGACGAACAATCGCCGCGCATGCGCGGCTATGCGCTCGCGCTGGGCGGGGGTGTTGCGCTCGGCTTCCTGGCCTTTGCCTCGCGCGACAATTGGGTGGCGCGCTGCGATGCGCTGACGCCGGTCTGGGTTTCGGTGATGATGCTGGCGTCCGCCTTGTTGTTCCTGATCTCTGCTTTCCGGATCGAACGCCGGTGGTTGCGGATGGCGTTGGTTGCTGGAGCAGGTGCGGGGGTTGCGTTCTTTTTCGTTCTTGCCTGGCCTGATTGCCTCGGTCGACCCGAGCAGATTTCGCCAGAGCTTGAGCGCTTGTGGTTCAACAATATCAGCGAAGCCAAACCGATCTACACCCGCAACTGGCCGTCGATCCTGTCGGCCTCAATCCTGCTTGTCGGGCTTTTCGGCAGCTTCTGGGCGCTGTGGAAACACCGGCTCGAGGAGCGTGGAGCCGCCTGGGCAACGATTGCCCTGCTTTCGCTCGGATCGGGTTTGATGGTTCTCTGGCAATCGCGTTCGGCGCCCACAGCGCTGATGTTCAGCGTGCCGGGCGCGGCCGCGCTTGGCTGGACAATCCTGCCGCGCTTACGGGCACACCCATCCGTGCTGGTCCGCACGTTCGGAACGGTCGCCGCGTTCCTCGTTATTTCGGGCTTGGGAGTCCAACTGATTGCGGGGAAACTGCCCAATCCTGATACTTCTTCGCCGGGGATGACACGTGTCAATCACGCTAATGGGAGTTGCCCGACCATACCATCGATGCGACCCATCGCGGAATTGCCGAAGGCGACAATCCTGACCTTTGTCGATCTGGGACCACGGTTGATTACCCTTACGCATCATGATGCGATTGCGGGGCCGTATCATCGCAATGGCGATGCCATCCTCGATGTTCAGAAAGCCTTTCGCGGCAGCGCTGACGATGCTCGCGGGGTCGCCCGCAAACATGGTGCGACCTTGCTGCTGATCTGTCCCAACATGTCAGAATCGACCATCTACAAGGCCCAGAATCCAAAGGGATTTTACATGCAATTGGTGAATGGAAAAATTCCCGACTGGCTTGAACGGGTTGCGCTTCCAGCGAACTCACCCTTCATGTTGTGGCGCATCAAGCCCTGACGTCGTGCGCAGCCTCCCACTCTTTTTCCGCCTCAAGGATCGGCCTGTCATCCTTCTGGGTGGGGGTGACGCCGCACGAGCAAAGCGCGTGTTGCTCGAACGGGCAGGCGCGCGGATCGTTGGTGAGGATCAGTCCGCCGCGCTGGCGATTGTCGCAATCGACGATGAGGCGGAGGCGGTGGCGGCGATCGGGCGGTTAAAGGCGCGTGGCGTGCTTGTGAATGCGACAGACCGGCCTGAGCATTGCGACTTTACCGTGCCCGCAATCATTGACCGCGATCCCGTGCAGGTGGCGATTGGCAGCGATGGCGCATCGGCGGGCCTTGCCAAAGCGCTGCGGCAGGCGCTGGAGCGCATGCTGCCGCAATCGGTCGGGCCGCTCGCCACGGCATTGCACGGCGCCCGTCAGGCGATCCGCCAGCGTTGGCCCGATGCCGGCGACAGACGGCGAGCGATTGATGCGGCACTGGAAACCGGAGGCCCTCTCGATCCCTTAGCCCGCCCGTCTGGCCAAGCAGTCGGCGATTGGCTCGCTGCGCCGGACACGGTGCGGGTGTCCGGATTGAGGATATTCTCGCTTGCCAGTGACGATCCCGACCAGTTGACGCTTGAGCAGGCCCGCCTGCTGGGTCAGGCAGACATTATTGTCCATTCTGCGGATATCGTGCCGGAGATCGTCGCGAGAGGCCGTGCCGATGCGCTTCGCCTGCTTCAGACGGTTCCGCCCGATCCGCTTCCCGATGGATTGACGGTGCAGCTTGTGCGAGAGAGACAGTAATGCGCGCTTTCGTCATAACCGATTCCGAACCGTCCGAATTGCCCTTCGCTGAGGGCGCAGCGCAGCGCGGCAAGGCCGAACTGGTCTGGCTGGTGCTCGATGGTCGCGAGCCCGGCGTCGAGACCTGGATCGATGTGCAGGATGATATTCCGCAAATTGCGCGCTCTGCCCTGCTGGCGTCCGAAACGCGACCGCGCAGCGACCTGATCGGACAAGGCGCCATCATCAACATGCGCGGGCTGGGCAAAACGCCGGAGGACGATCCCGACGCGCTCGTGTCACTCCGTTTCTGGGCCGAAACCGGGCGCGTCATCCTCGTGACGCTGCGCAGCCCCACAGCACTTGATGTTGTCGCCGATCGTTTTCTGGCGGGGAAGATTCTCGATCCGGGTGACCTTCTAAGTGCGTTTGCCGATGCGATCACTGACAACCTTGATCCCGATGTTGCTGGCCTTGGTGATGCCCTTGATGATTGCGAACTCATGGTGGAGGTTGCCAACATTCACCCGACTCGCCGCGAAGTGACTCGTGTCAGGGCGCGCGCCATCGCTTTTCGGCGGTTTGTCGCGCCGCAGCGTCAGGCGCTCGCCCAGCTTGCGACGGCGCCGCTCGACTGGCTGGATGAAGATGACCGGCTGCACCTTCGCGAAGCTGCCGACCGCGCGGCGCGCATGGCCGAAGAGCTTGAATCGGTGCGAGAACGGGCCGCACTGATGCACGAAGAACTGACCGATCGTCGTTCCGAGCAAATGGACGCGCGGGCATTGCTGATTTCGATTGTGGCACTCGTCTTCCTGCC
>JANLQV010000345.1:0-4401 GCA_031368025.1 Sphingomonadales bacterium
AGCTCGGTTGAATTCATCGAAAAGGCGAGTGGCATCAAGTCGCGATATGTCCTGTCGAAAGCACCGATCCTCGATCCCGATGTCATGAGCCCGAGACTACCTGAACGGTCCAATGAAGAGATTTCGGTGCTGGCCGAAATCGGCGTTGCGGGGGCACGCGATGCGCTGGCGCGCGCAGGCCGCGATGCAAGAGATGTCGATGCGGTGCTGTGCGCCTGTTCGAACCTGCAACGCGCCTATCCGGCTGTTGCCGTCGAAATCCAGGCGGCGTTGGGTATTGACGGGTTCGGGTTCGACATGAACGTCGCGTGTTCCTCTGCCACGTTCGGCATCCAGACCGCTGCCGACTTCATTCGCTCAGGCAATGCCCGCTCGGTCCTTGTCATCAACCCGGAAGTCTGTTCGGGTCATCTCAACTGGCGCGATCGCGACAGTCATTTCATTTTCGGCGATGTCGCCACCGCCATCCTTGTCGAAGAGAAAAGCATGGCACCGTCCGGATATTGGGACATATTGGGCACGCGGCTCAAGACGCAATTTTCCAATAATATCCGCAACAATTTCGGCTTCCTCAACCGGATGCACCCCGAAAGCCGTGACGATCGTGACAAGCTGTTTGTCCAGGAAGGCCGGAAGGTCTTCAAGGAAGTTGTGCCAATGGTCGCCGAACTGATCCTTCGGCAGCTCGAGCATCTGGAGATCGCACCAGCCAATCTGCGCCGGATGTGGCTGCATCAGGCCAATGCGGGGATGAACCGCCTCATCGCATCACGTGTGCTGGGGCATGAAGCAAGTGTCGATGAAAGCCCGACGGTGCTCGACACCTATGCCAATACCTCATCGGCCGGATCGATCATCGCCTTTCACCTCAACAGTGACGATATGAAGGCTGGTGACACCGGTCTGATCTGTTCCTTTGGCGCAGGCTATTCAGCCGGCACAGTGGTGATCAGGAAGTCGGCTTAGTCCGCTCGCGGCTTGCCGAATTGCTTCAGGACATGATCGAAAACAGCCGTGTGCAGTGGCTTGACGAAGGCGCTGCCATAGTGAAAATTTTCACGCCACACGATGATCGATTCGAGCCCGCCCATCCCGGGAATGGTCAGCCAGACCCGATCACCGACGTTGAGTTTGGAGATCGCATCAAAGCGGAAACCGACAACCGAGATGTCGAGCACATCAATGTCAAACTTTGCGGAGCCGGAGGCGCGAAGCGCTGCCTTCATCTGCACGTCAAGGCGTTCGGCGCGACGCCCGTCATGATCCCATCTGCGCCCTGGTCCAGCCCTGGATGACATCCTAACCACCTGATTCCCTTCGCCAATCCACATGGATTATCGATATTTGGTTGATCAATGATTTACGGGTGGGGGAATTTTCGGACGCTTTGCCCAACAAAGCACGGATTTGTGATGTTTCAAGGTGCCTCCCCTCGCTTCAGATCGAGCCCTTCAGATCGCACGGCAAGCCTGTCGGAGGACAATTTCCTGGATGGTTATTACGAGATTCATCCGATTGTAGCGCGCCCCCTTGCGCATCCTGAGGCATCCCGTAGTTTTCCGGATGAGAACATGAATCATTGAGAGAGCGATGTCACAAAACCAAACAGCGCAAACACCCCTGTTGAGCTTCGATCACTTCATCGTCCATTGGGGCCGAGAACTCCCGGACCGGGTGGCGTTGCGCCAGGATGATCGCACCCTGACCTTTGCCGAACTGGAGAAGCAGACGGCGCAAGCCGCATCGGCGATGCTCGCTGCCGGCCTCAAAAAGGGAGACAGGATCGTCTGGCTCGGGAAGAACAGCGATCTCTACTACCAGCTTTTCTATGGAGCGGCGCGGGTCGGTGTGGTGATGGTGCCGGTTGGCTGGCGGCTGGCCCCTGCCGAGATTGCCTATATCGTCAATGACACGCGGGCGCGGATGCTTTTTGCCGGACCCGGTTTCAACGATGTAGTCGGGGCGCTGAAGAGTGATTTGCCGCATGTCGAAAAAATCCTCGGAGCAGATGAAGCCCAGCGCTGGATCACCTCAACCGCGCGAACCGCGTTCGAGACGGCGGGTCCTGAAGATGCCATCCTCCAGCTTTATACATCGGGCACAACCGGAAACCCGAAAGGTGCCGTGCTTTCCAACCTCAACCTGTTCGGGCTGCGGATCCCGTCAGAGGACGCAGGCTTGCCGTGGTCGCGTTGGGACGATGACGAAGTGGTTCTGGCGTGCATGCCGTGCGCCCATATCGGCGGCACAGGTCTTGGCGTCATGGCACTGGCTGCTGGTGTGACGAGCCACATCATGGCTGAATTCGAACCTGGCGGTGTGCTTGATGCCGTTGCGACCGGCCAAGTCACACGTTTTTTTATGGTTCCGGCAGCACTGCAGATGGTGATCAATCACCCCAACGCCAAAGCAACCGATTTCAGCCGGCTGAAATATGTCATCTATGGTGCCGCGCCGATCCCTCTCGAGCTGCTCCGCGAATGCATGCATGTTTTCGGCGCCCAGTTCCTTCAGGCTTATGGGATGACCGAAACGACAGGCACCGTCGTCATGCTGCCGCCCGAGGATCATGATCCCAACGGGAACCCGAGGATGCGCGCGGCGGGCAAGGCATTGCCCGGAGTTGAATTGAAAATCGTCGATGAAGCGGGGAATGAAGTCCAGACTGGCGCAGTTGGCGAAATCATTACGCGATCATCGAACAACATGATCTCCTATTGGAACCTGCCCGAAGCAACCGCGAAGACGATGAGCGCCGATGGCTGGGTGCGCACCGGCGACGCGGGCTATATGGACGAAGACGGTTATCTCTACATCCACGACCGGGTGAAAGACATGATCATCACAGGCGGGGAGAATGTCTATCCCGCCGAAGTGGAAAGCGCGATCTACGGCCACCCTGCAGTCGCCGAAGTCGCCGTGATCGGCATTCCCGACGACAAATGGGGGGAGGCTGTGAAAGCGATCTGCGTTCCCAAACCCGGCGCCACAATCGACGAAGCGAGCGTGATCAACTGGGCGCGCGAGAGGATCGCAGGCTTCAAGGTGCCCAAATCGATCGATGTAATCCCCGCCCTGCCTCGCAATGCCAGCGGCAAGATTCTCCGCAAGGATCTGCGCGCGCCATATTGGGAAGGACGCGAGCGGCAAGTCAACTAGCTATCAGATTGCTGGAGACAATATTTAGATTCCAGCTCCGTTTGATTGAGAAAATTGCCGCCATCAAGAATGTCTTAGCACTTCTCTGACACAACGGGATGATACCGTTGAATCTCTTCCCGTCCTGATGGGGGAAGATCGTTGGAGCCTTGCAGGAATGATTGCCGCCGACCCGGTCTATTTGCCTTGGCTGGCATTGGTCGCGCTACTGTTTTGGCTGAGATGGTCATTTTGGCCGAACAAGCAGGTCGATCCGCCAATCGCAGGGCGACAGGAAATAATGTCATCCTATGATATTGGCGCTCCCCTCCAGAGTGCGGAACGAAGCGTCATAAACGGCAAGAGCCCTGATGCGCTTGATGCTATTCGCCAGGTCATGCCGGCCATTGGCGATCGGCCCGGTCCATTCGAATCGCCTCCACAGCTGCCTCCCCAATTGCCCGTGTGGAAGGCAGCAAAACGCATTGCCAAGGCGCTGGGCGATACCGACATGCGTGGTGGTTATCCGGATACGTTGGAAGCCATCAGACAAGTGGCATTGGATGGACGCATCGAGATTTGGGGAAGGCGGGAATTGCTACCACCAATGGAACCCGGACTTTCGAGCGACGAGTGGACGCCGATCCATCCATTGTTTTGGCGGACCCATCAAATCAACTCTCTGGCAACCGACAAGTTGTCTGAGGACAGCATCCATTCGTGCAGCAATCCGATCATCTACGGAGAGCAGAACAGCTGTTGGTCGCTGCGAGTGCGATTATCGGACATTGAGCAAGTATGGCCCAACGCCTGACGGCGCCCAAGCTAGACTAAAAGCGATCAGCGTCGGCTCATCCTAGTTTGGCTTTGGGCATGTGGGCAACGAAGGATTGGCGCAACTTGTTAGCCTAACGATCGCGCCCGAAGCATCTCAGCTAGTCAAAATGCTACTTGTGAGCGAGCCGGATGCCCATACAGACGAGCGATCTGTTCAATCCCAAAGAGGAGCTTGGTCATCGCTATTCAGAACCGCAGGGTGTTCATCAAACGCCGCCCCAATGGGATGCCGGTCATCGACGATTTCGGCATCGAAAATGTCAATATCGGCACTGTTCCGGCTGGCCATGTCGTCGCAAAGGTTGATACGCTTTCCATAGATGCGTGGATCCGCACAACATTGAGCGATGCCGGGATGCACGAGACCGCTCCCCTTGGTGCCACCATTCCTGCACTCGGCGTTGGCCAGATTGTTGAGAGCAACAG
>JANLQV010000026.1:0-5356 GCA_031368025.1 Sphingomonadales bacterium
CAGCGCCAGCCAAACGATCAGCATCGGAGAATTTGCCCCCGCCCTCGCCGTCCGTGCCGACGAAATCGGTATCGCAGAAACGGCAGATTGCCGTCTCGCGATCTTCTTCCCGTCCCGTCCAAAGATTGCAGCCGGCAAAGCGCAGGAACACGGCACGGCGTCCGGTCTGGACCCCTTCCCCCTGAAGCGTCAGGAAAACTTCCTTGACTGCATAGGTCATGGCGCGCCCGGATCGACCAGGCCGGCTTCGGCAAAGCCCTTGGCGCGAAGCCTGCACGAATCGCATTGGCCGCAGGGTTTTCCTTCAGGGGTGGGATCATAGCAGGACCAGCTCAGCCCCACATCAAGGCCAAGCCGCATGGCCTCGGCTGCAATCTCTGCCTTGGTCATCGCGATGAGCGGGGTGTGGATGCGAAAACCGCGCCCCTCCACCCCGGATCTGGTCGCTTCGGCAGCCATGGCTTCAAACGCTGCGACAAAGCCGGGCCTGCAATCGGGATAACCCGAATAATCGAGCGCGTTAATGCCGATCACGAGGTCTTGAACGCCGATGGCTTCGGCCCACCCAAGCGCAAGCGAAAGGAAGATTGTGTTTCGGGCAGGCACATAGGTTGCGGGGATACTGCCATCCACGCCATCCTTGGGCACAGCAATCGCGGGGTCAGTCAATGCCGAGCCGCCAAAGGCAGACAGGTTAACCGGCAAAACGATATGTCGTTCGGCATTGAGTGCCTGTGCAACGCGCGAAGCTGCCTCGAGTTCGATCCTGTGCCTCTGGTTATAGTCGATGGTCAGCGCGAACAGCCGATACCCGGCCGCACGCATCAGCCTCGCCGCAACCATCGAATCGAGGCCTCCCGAAACGAGCACAATGGCGGCAGCACCTGCGGAAGCGGGAGGGATAGTCATGACGCAGCGGCGCTATCCCTCGATCCATCGGGTTTCAAGCCCCGAAAAAAGAACGGGCCGCCCGGTAAGGAGCGGCCCAGTGTGGCCAGATGGCCATTTGGGAGGAAAGCGTGCCATCAAAATATCAGGCACAAAACATTGATAAACCGGTTTGGTAAACAAATGCTTAATGCATTGCGATCTTGCATTCGCCGACGCGTCGCCCTTCCAGCTCAAGTGCGAATGGTTCCTGTTTCGCGATGCCCTGCGATTCGATCTGGATCAGGCGCGGCGTTTCAACCTTGATTGTGGTGCGTCCGTGTCCGCCGCCGGGACAGGTATAATGAACGGTCGTTTCGTGCTGCGTATTGGAAATCACGAAGCGGCTGCACAATGCAGCGCCATGCTGAACCTGGAGAAGGGCACGGACGTCGCTGACGCAAAGCGACCGGCTCTCGGCTGGATTTGTGCGCGATTTCAGGAGCCATTGCCCCGGCTGGACCATCGACAGGGCAGGCATGGCGCCAGGCTGCACGTTCTGGGTGCGACCGGGCACGGCAAGCGCAGCGAGCGCCAGGATCGGCAATAGCACCAAGCGCTTCACAATCATGCCCCCATGATGGTGGCCGGACCCTTCCAGCGGACTGTAGCAGTTAGTCATCATTGCCAAACGCGTATTGGATGTTTTCGACAATAGTGAATACGACCGAAAGCAGGCCAAAATAAGTTATTGCAGCGGGATCGGGAACTTTCTGGCACAAAATTCGCAATCCACCGAAATGATTCCCGCTGCATCAGCCATTGCCACACGTTCTTCCTCAGGAAAGCGAAAGATCACGTCGCGGATATGATCAGGATCGCACCGGCATCCGCGCGACAGCGAAGCGCCGCCCATCACGCGCACTTCTCCTTCGTCATGATAAAGCCGCCAGACCAGATTTTCGAGCGGCAGCCCCGGATCAGTCAATTCTTCCGGGCGGATCGAATGCGACAGGATTTCGACATGCTCCCAATCGGGATGGTCGAGCCGTGTATGGATCCGTTCGCGGCCATCCTCACCTTCGGCCAGATGCTGGACGAGCAGCCCGCCCGCGACCCGGCCGTTGACGCCAATCCGCACGAGGCTCGGGATCTGTTCCGACTGGCTGAAATAACTCTCAACCGCTTGCGCCAGCGATTCGCCTTCCAGCGGGACGATGCCCTGATAGCGTTCGCCTGAATCTTCCTGATCGAAGGTGATCGCGAGGTAACCCTTGCCAAAGAGTCCAAACAATGTGGGATCAGCAGGGCCTTCTGCCAGCTTATCAGCATCATGCTTCACATAGCCGCGCAGTTCGCCGCCGCGATAATCGCAGACGAGCAGGCTCACCGGCCCACCTTCGGTCTGCGCCTGCATCGTCAACTGCCCACCGGTATCCTTGAGCATGGCACCGAGCAGGGCCGTGATGGTCAATGCCTCAATGAGCAGCCTTTCGATGACCGGTGGATAGCCATGCGCCGAAAGGATCGTCTCCAGCACCGGCCCCAGCCGCACGAAGCGCCCGCGCGCATGGCGCTCGACCAGAATGAAGCCTAGCGCGCGATCAATATCGGCATTGGCGCCCGTCACCCGATCAACCCGAAGCACCAGAGCAGGATCGATTTCTGGGCGTGGATGCGATTTTCGGCTTCATCCCAGATCAGCGATTGAGGGCCATCGAGCACGGCATCTGTCGCTTCCTCACCGCGATGCGCGGGCAGGCAATGGAGGAAGCTGGCATCGGGCTTGGCAGCTGCCATCAACTGTTCGTTGACCTGATAGGGCGCCATCGCCGCGAGCTTGTTATGAACATGCTCCTGCCCCATCGAGACCCAGGTATCGGTGACGACCACATCGGCATCTCGTACCGCCTCTTTGGCATCCCCGACGATTTCGATCGTCGAACCGGCCGCGCGCGCGGCTTCGACAAAGGCTTGATCGGGCTCATAGCCTTGCGGGCACCCCGCGCGGACGTTGAATTTCATTAGCCCTGCCGCCTCGATGATCGATGAAAGGACATTGTTGCCATCGCCAAGCCAGGCAAGATTCAGGCCGGGCAACGGCTTGCCATGCTCGATCAGCGTCAGCAGATCGGCAACGATCTGGCAGGGATGCGAAAGGTCGGGCAGGCCGTCGATGACCGGCACTTCGGCAAACTGCGCCATTGTCTCAATCTTTGCATGATCATCGGTTCTGACGACAATCGCGTCGACCATCCGTGAGAGCACGCGCGATGTATCCGCCACGGTCTCGCCGCGCCCCAGCTGCATTTGCCCGGCGGCCATGAACATGGCGTCGCCGCCCAATTGGCGCATCGCCATGTCAAACGAAACACGGGTGCGGGTCGAGTTCTTCTCGAACACCATTGCGAGCGTGTGGCCCGCAAGGGGCGCGTCAGCATCCGCCTTGCCCTTGGGCCAGCCCTTGCGCGCGGCCTTCCTGTCGAGCGCGTCGGCCAGAATTGCTGCGATCCCGTCCGCTCCTGCGTCCGACAAGTTCAGGAAGTGGCGAATCACGCCGCCTGCGGGATCTGATAGTCCCGTGCGCCGGCGGAAAGCCGTTCGATACACTCGTTGATATGCTCCTCACCGATCACGAGCGGCGGCAACACGCGGAACACATTCTCCCCCGCAGCCACGGTCAAAAGCCCATGATTGTCACGCAGATGTGCCACGAATTCGCGCGACACCGCGGGTTCCTTCATCTTGATGCCCAGCATCAGGCCTTTGCCGCGGATTTCTTCGAACAGGTGATCGTGATTCGGGATCAACTGCTCGAACGCCTGCCGCAGTCGCTCGCCCATCTTGGCCACATGATCGAAAAACCCAGGTTCGAGCATCACATCGAGGATCGCCTGCCCGGCCGCCATCGCAAGCGGATTGCCGCCATAGGTCGAGCCGTGGGTCCCGACGACCATGCCCTTGGCGGCCTCCTCGGTGGCGAGGCACGCGCCGAGCGGAAAGCCCCCGCCAATGCCTTTCGCCACGGTCATGATGTCCGGCGTGATGCCGTAATGCTCATGCGCAAAAAACTTGCCGGTGCGGCCATAGCCACACTGGATCTCGTCGAGGATCAGCAGCAGGCCGTGCTCGTCGCAAGCCTTGCGCAGGCCCTGGATGAACTCCACCGTGCCCGCAGTCATCCCGCCCTCGCCCTGCACTGTCTCGACGAGGAAACCAGCGGTCTCCCCGTCAATCTTGGCGAGTGCGCCTTCGAGATCGTTGAACTTTACATAGTCAAAGCCCGGCAGCAGCGGTTCGAAACCTTCACGCATCTTGGGCTGATCGGTAGCGCTGATCGCGCCGATAGAGCGACCGTGAAAAGCGTTCTTGAACGTGATCAGCTTGTGCCGCTGAGGGTTTCCGTTGACGTAATGATAGCGGCGCGCGGTCTTGATCGCGCACTCGATCGCCTCCACACCTGAATTGGTGAAGAACACCGTGTCTGCAAAGCTGTTGTCGACGATCCGTTGCGCCAGCGCTTCGCCCTGGGGCGAGCCATAGAGGTTGGAGACGTGCATCAGCGTCGCCGCCTGCTCCTGGATCGCCTTGGTCAGGTGCGGATGGCCGTGGCCCAGCGCATTGACCGCGATGCCGGCCGCGAAATCAAGATAGCGTTCGCCGCGTTCGCCGATCAGATAACAGCCTTCGCCTCGCACCGGACGCACGCCACACCGCGGGTAGACGGGCATGAGTGGGGTGATGGTCATGGCTTGGATCCTTTCAAAATCGCCAAAACGCAAAAAGGCGGCCCGGACGGGCCACCTTGACGCAAGACAGGGCTATAGCGGGGTGGACGGGGGGGCGTCAATCGGCGCGCGGTTAGAGCAGGGGATCAGGGCCTCAAGGAAAAGGGCGCGAAAAAACGTCTCGCGCCCCGCCCATCTCTGAGCCTAGTCAGTATCGTCAGTCCGGGTGGTTACCCTCTGCCTTGTTCTCAAGAACAGTGCCCGTTGCGGCGTCGACACCAACCTCAAATGTTTTGCCGCCCTGCTTGATGTCGAAAGAATAGCGAAGCCCGCTGCCCCCCGCTTCCTTTTCGAGTTCGGCGTCAGTAATTTTTCCGGCGCGGGCTTTCAAGGCAATGACACGCGCGCGCGCCATCGAAACCTTGGCCATCGGGGCAAGTTCCTGACCCGTGTAACCTGGCTGATGCGTCGTGGCGGCTGATGCGATCGTGCCGCTTCCCGCCAGCGATAACGCGGCGACTATACTGAGACCGTATTTCATGATGCTTCACTCCACAGATTGGATGCGCTGACCGCTTCCCATCCTGATGATGGACATGAATTAAGCCATGTCGTGAGAAGCGCTCCAACGTAATGACGCCACCGAGAGGTATGTTCCGCATTCCGCGAAGCCCCAACGTTCAGGGCCTGCCCCCGCCTAGTTCTTCAGCTTCCAGCCAGTGACAAACGCCCGGTAGCAGAGCAGCGCGAGCGTGATGACG
>JANLQV010000034.1:0-5033 GCA_031368025.1 Sphingomonadales bacterium
ACGATTTGCGGGGCAGAGATCATGAAGTCGAGCTTTGCCTCGGCCTTGTCGATCTTTGCAGCATAAGTGATGCCATCTTTGGGCTGGGGCTGCGGCATATAGGCTTCGTGTTCGGACAGGACTTGCACAAGCAGTTCCGCCCCCAGTGCGGCAAGTTCGGCCGTCAGGAGCCCCGCCGTTTTGTCCTCGACCGGTGTTTGGATCGTTGCCAGCATCGATCCTGTATCGAGCCCGGCCTCCATCTGCATGATCGTCACGCCGGTCATCGCATCGCCCGCCAGGATCGCCCGCTGGATCGGTGCGGCGCCGCGCCAGCGTGGCAGGAGCGAGGCATGGACGTTGATGCAGCCCAGCCGGGGCGCGTCGAGCACGGCCTGCGGAAGGATCAGCCCATAGGCCGCAACGATGGCAACATCGGCCTCCAGCGCGGAAAACACGGCCTGCGCATCCGGGTCGCGCAGCGTGACCGGCGTCATGACGTCAATCCCGAGTGCCTCGCACCGCACCTGCACGGGAGAGGGCGTCAGCGCCTTGCCCCGGCCCGCACGGCGCGGTGGCTGGGTGTAAGCGGCGATAACTTCGTGCCCGCTTGCCACCAGCAAATCGAGGCTCGGCACCGCGAAATCTGGTGTTCCCATGAAAATGATCTTCATCTGCCCCCTCAACCCCTTGGCAGGACAATGCGCAAGCCCCTATCGTGCGCGCAATGGCAAGCCATGAGATCGAAACACTGGTGCAGGCACTGGCGCGGCTTCCGGGCCTTGGACCGCGATCGGCGCGGCGTGCGGTGCTGTATCTGCTCAAGAAGCGCGAAGGAGCGATGACGCCGCTTTTGCGCGCGCTGGAAGGCGTCAGTGAGCGGCTGGCGACATGCGAGACCTGCGGCAATGTCGATACCGTCAATCCCTGTGGCATCTGCAGCGATCCGCGCCGCGATACGCGGATGCTCTGTGTGGTGGAGGATGTCCCCGATCTCTGGGCGCTGGAACGGTCCCGCCTGTTTCCGGGCAAATTTCATGTGCTTGGAGGGCGGCTTTCCGCGCTTGACGGCGTGAGGCCCGAGGATCTGGGTGTCGATACGCTGATCGCAAGGGTTGCAGGCGGCGCGATCGATGAAGTCGTGCTGGCGATGAATGCAACGCTCGATGGGCAGACGACCGCCCATTACCTCGCAGAACGGCTCGAATCGCATCCTGTGCGGATCACCCAGCTTGCCCACGGCCTGCCAGTGGGCGGGGAACTTGACTATCTCGACGATGGCACGCTGGCGCAGGCGTTGAGGGCACGACGGCCAGTGTCTTGACCCTGGGGCTTCGAATTCCTACCTGAGCGCCTATGGCCGTCCTGCCCATCCTCGAAGCGCCCGACCCGCGCCTGAAAATCGTATCCACACCCGTGGAGGTGTTTGATGGCGGGTTGCAGACGCTGATCGATGACATGTTCGAGACGATGTACGAAGCGCCCGGTATCGGCCTTGCCGCCGTGCAAGTGGGCGTGCCCATACGTTTGCTGGTCATGGATCTTCAGGAAAAAAATGAGGAAACCGGGGCAACGATCAGGGAACCAAGAGTTTTTATCAATCCCGAAATTCTGAAGGCATCTGAAGAGATGGCGATCTATAACGAAGGCTGCCTGTCGGTGCCGGATCAATATGCCGATGTCGAACGGCCCGCGCATATCCGCGCGCGCTGGCTTGACCGCGAAGGCAAACGCCAGGAGCAGCCGCTCGACGAGATGCTCGCCACCTGCCTCCAGCATGAAATGGATCATCTCGAAGGTATTCTTTTCATCGATCACCTCTCGAAACTGAAACGCGACATGGTGCTGAGGAAATTGCAAAAGGCGCGCCGTCTGGCGGCATGATTCGGGCGAAAATATCGCTTTCCTATTTGATTTGTTCCATCTACGTTCTTTGAATGATTCAGATTTTCATCATTGGTCTTGTGGCCTTGGCGGTCGGTGCGCTGATCGGCTGGTTGCTTGGCGGGCGCGGGGCCGGGGCTCTGAAGGCCGAACGCGACGTGTATCTCGAGAATTTCAAATCGGCGATTCGCGATCTCGAAGGTGCGGTGAACGAGCGCGATTCGGCGCGGCTGGCGCTGGCGCGGCTTGAGGCTGAACAGGCAGCGTTCAACAAGGAGGCGATGGCCGCGCAATTCGCCGAAATCAGCCATAAATTGCTCGGCGAAGCGCAACAGCAGTTCATCGAACGGGCCGATCAGCGCTTCAAACAGTCAGAGGAAACTTCCGGACAGGCGCTGAAATCCTTGCTCCAGCCGGTCAATGAACGGTTGCTTCGATATGAAGAGAGCGTCGCCAAAGTCGAGAAAGACCGGTCTGAAGCCTATGGCAATTTGCAGGGCCTGATGGAATCGATGCGGGTCGGGCAGGAATCGGTGCGCGCCGAAGCCGCCAAGCTTGGCAATTCGCTGCGCAATGGCCCCAAGGCGCGTGGGCGCTGGGGTGAGCAACAGTTGCGCAATGTGCTCGAAACTTGCGGGCTTTCCGAACACGCCGATTTTCAGACCGAAGTCAGCGTCGAAACCGGGGATGGGCGGCTCCGCCCCGATGTCATCATCCGCGTGCCGGGTGGGCGCAATCTCGTGATCGATGCGAAAGTCTCGCTCAACGCCTATCAGGACGCGTTCGAAGCGGGGGATGATGGCGCGCGCGCCTCCGCATTGATCGCGCACGCGGCGTCGATGAAAGCACATGTGAACACGCTTGGGCAGAAAGCCTATCAGGACCAGTTTGAGGATACGCCCGATTATGTGATCATGTTCGTGCCGGGAGAGCATTTTCTTTCTGCCGCGCTCGAACAGGATGCGGACCTTTGGGATTTCGCCTTTGCAAAGCGAGTGTTGATGGCCACGCCCACCAATCTGATCGCGATTGCGCGGACGGTTTCGGCAGTTTGGCAGCAGGAAAAGGTCGTGGGTCAGGCCCGCGAGATCGCCGAACTGGGCAAAGAGCTTTATGCCCGGCTCTCGACAATGGGCGGACATGTCGGGCGGATGGGCAAGAACCTCGATACCGCCGTTTCCGCCTATAACGCGCTGGTCGGCAGCCTGGAGTCGCAGGTGCTGACCCAGGCCAAGCGGTTTGAAGAATTGAATATCGAGACGGGCGGGAAACTCATTGAGCCTTTGCCCGTCGTTGAACAGACGACCCGACCGCTGGTGAAGCTGGTTTCCGTTTCTCCGGCTGAGGGGTCTGCATTGAAAATTGCATCAAATGATGCTAATATTGATGCAGAAGGAGCGGGATGATGCGCACGACCGTGACGATTGATGATGAGTTGCTTGAAAAGGCGAAGCACTATTCTGGCATGGATGATACGGCAGCGGTGTTGCGTCTTGGCCTCAAGACGGTGATCGAGCTTGAGGTTTCCCGGCGGCTTGCCGCGTTGGGTGGCAGCGATCCCGAAGCGGCTGCAGGGCCGCGCAAGCGTCCGATGGCTGCGTGATTCTTGCGGATGCTTCGGTGTGGGTTGATCATTTGCGATCACCGATTCCAGAGTTTGCAGAATTGCTTCACTATAGGCGGATATTGGGACACGCTTGCGTGAGAGGCGAGCTTTCGCTTGGAAGTATTGCTGCGCGGGCGGATCGGTTACGGCTGTTTGACGAGCTTCCGCAGGCTGGAATTGCTGATCATGCCGAAGTTTTTGATATGATAGATAATCGCGGCTGGTGGTCGCGCGGCATCGGCTATGTGGACGCACAATTGCTGGCTTCCACGTTGATCATGCCGTCGACAAAATTGTGAAGTCGGGACAAATCGCTTGCGAAATTGGCCGACGAATGCGGCGTGGGCTTTGTGCGCTAACCCTACCGCCGCCGCTGGTTCAGCACCTCATACGCCATCACCGCCGTCGCCATCGCGGCGTTGAGGCTGTCGGCTTTGCCCATCATCGGCATCTTCACAAGTATGTCGCACTCGGCCTCATAAGCCTCCGGTAAACCTTGAGATTCATTGCCGACAAGCAGGAAAGTCGGAGCCTTATAATGCGTCTCCTGATAATCGCTTTCGGTGTTGAGGCTGGTGCCGACAAGCTGGCCCGGCCCGGAGCGGAGCCAGGCGATGAAATCCTCCCAGCGCGCAGCCGCGACTTTTTGCGTGAAGATTGCGCCCATGCTCGCGCGCACGGCCTCAACCGAGAACGGATCGGTGCAATCGTCGATCAAGATCAGCCCGCCCGCACCCACCGCGTCTCCGGTGCGCAGGATCGTCCCCAGATTGCCGGGATCGCGCAGCCGCTCAGCCACCAGCCAGATATCCGCGCTCGTCCGATCAAGCGACTCCAGCGGGGCCAGCATTTCCGGGTAGACGCCGATCACGGCCCCCGGATTGTCCTTGCCAGACAGTTTGGAGAGAATGTCAGCGCTGGTCACGAACACTTCGCCGCCCGCCGCTTCGGTTGCTTCGGCCAGCTTTCGCACCAGCGGGTGCGCGGCGCTTTCGGGCGCATGCCAGAGCATTTGTGGCGCAATCCCGGCATCGAGCGCTTCGGTCAGGATCCTCAACCCTTCGGCGAGGAAGCGGCCTTCAGCGCGGCGATGCTTTTTGTCGCGCAGGCTGCGGACTTGCTTGACCAGAGGGTTGGAATAACCGGTGATTTCGCGCGGCACTCACTCAGCCTCGTTGAATTTGGCCTCGACCAGTTCCGCAAGAGAGATGACTGCGGCTTCGGCGCCTTCTCCCTGCGCGCTGATGATAATTTCGTCACCCATCGCCGCGCCGAGCATCATCAGCCCCATGATCGATGTGCCGACCACTTTCGATCCGTCCTTTTCAACCTCGACCCGGGCACCGATTCCCGCTGCCATCGTCACGAACTTGGCACTTGCCCGCGCATGGAGCCCGCGCTTGTTGGTCATCCGGACGGTGCGGCTGAGGGCGTTCAAGCCGCCGCCTCGCCGAGGATTTCGGACGCGACGCTGATATATTTGCGCCCCGCCTCGCGCGCGGCGGCGACCGCGGCGTGGACCCCCATCACCTTGCGCGCACCCTCCAGCCGGATCAGCATCGGC
>JANLQV010000088.1:0-2893 GCA_031368025.1 Sphingomonadales bacterium
CGATATTGACCACAGAGCAACCCCCGTCGTCGATGCCGGGCAGAGCCTCAAACCGAACCCAGCGTCGCGCACCCGCCGGAAGATCGCCACTCCCGTCTCGAATATACAGGCCGACGATCTTTCCGGCGGGTGCTTCGGCATAGAAACGCGCATAGTCTTTCAAGGGTCCAGCGCCTTTAGGCATTGCGACTTGGGATTCGATTTCGTCGACCAAGGCCGTCTCGCGATTCGCCGCCGAGGTCGCGCCTGAGGGCGGCGTCTGCGGCTGGCAGGCCGGTAGCGTCGACACCAGCGCCGCTATCAACACAACTCTCGAAAGCATTGCAGCACCTGTCCTTTTTGGCTGGCGGATCGTCGAATGCAGAATGAGCATGGCCTAAAGCTTGTTGTGGAACATGGTATACGTTGAGAACAGGCATCTGGTTGCAATGTTTGGAAAGAGCCCGAGTCGTTAGCCACGACAGAAACGTGATTCCGATCAATCGCGATATCAACGGAACGGACTATCTGTCAGGCGATGTCCAATCCGAAGGAGCACGCCAGTTTCGCCACCATCTCAGGGCGAGTCCAAGCATAACACCCGCGCCTATAGCTATGCTGAGATCGACCAGAACGGTCAATACCAGCGTCATCGCGAGCAGCAGGCGATCTTCATTTGGAGCAGAAACATAGGCATGCCATTTGTGGGGTTCAGTCATGTTAAACGCTGTCAGGACGAGAAGCGCAGAAAGCGCGGGCATGGCAAGATACCCAGCGAGCCGACCGACCGACATCATTACGAGCAGAATCGTGAGAGCATGAATGATCCCGGCGACAGGCGTCTTTGCACCCGCGCGCACATTCGTTGCGGTGCGGGCGATTGCCCCTGTCGCTGGAAGCCCGCCAAACAGGGCCGATCCGATATTGGCAAACCCCTGAGCGAGGACTTCGGCATTTGGACGATGGCTACTCTCGATCATCCGGTCGGCAACCATTGCCGAAAGGAGTGACTCTACGCCTGCCAGGAACGCGATCACCAAAGCAGATGGAAACAGTTCGAGCAGACGAGCGCCGGAAACTACCGGTATTGCAGGCATCGGCAGGCTCGCCGGAAGCTGGCCAAAGCGCGAAAATATCGTGTCAACGGGGAGTGACATCAGACTGACCACGACAGACGTGATCGCGACAGCGAATATTGACCCGGGCAATTTGGGTGCAAGGCGCCGGAACAGGATGATCAGCGCCATCGTGGCAAAAGCGATCCCGGATGATGAAACGCTCGCGGTCGCGCGGGCTGCCCAGAGTGCCGATATTTTTTCAAGGAAGTCAGCCGGGACGGAGTCGATAGAAAGGCCAAAAAAGTCTTTGAGCTGACTTGTCGCAATGATGATGGCGATGCCGATCGTAAACCCGCTGATCACGGCTTCGGGTATGTACGCGATCAGGTTCCCGGCCTTCAAAAGACCTGCCACGACAAGCATCAAGCCCGCCATCAGCGTCGCTATGACAAGTCCGTCATAGCCATGCTGGGCGATAACGCTGAACACCACGACAATGAACGCTCCCGTTGGCCCCCCGATTTGTACCCGGCTGCCGCCAAGGAGCGAGATCAGGAAACCTCCTACAATGGCCGTGATGATCCCTTTTGACGGTTCCGCACCCGAAGCAATGGCGATCGCGATACTGAGCGGGAGTGCGACCATCGCCACCGTCAGTCCAGCGACCACATCGGCCCAGAACTGCGATCGCGTATAGGTTGGCAGGGTGGTGAGGAGTTTGGGCTTCATCGAACGTCGCTAGCACGGCGATCGCGTTCACGCACCATCCGCATCACTCAACCGCGCTTGCGCGCCTGCGGATACGTGCCAAGCAGGCGCAGCGACCGCGAATGAAACTGGAGTTCCTCAAGCGCGCGGGCAACGGCGGGATCGTCGGGATGGCCAACGATGTCTGCAAAAAAAGTGGTGGCCGCGAAACTCGCACCGCGCTGGTAGCTTTCCAGCTTGGTCATGTTCACGCCGTTGGTCGCAAACCCTCCCATTGCCTTGTACAGCGCTGCGGGGATGTTCTTCACCTCGAATACGAAAGTCGTCATCACCGCGCCTTCATTTGGCGCAGGCTCGCCCGAACGTGCGAGGATGACGAAGCGAGTCATATTATCCCCCGAATCCTCAAGCGCATCAGCCAGGATATCGAGGCCATAGACAGTCGCAGCGCCGGCTGGGGCAATGGCAGCGACACGCGGATCGTCGAGTTCGGCTGCGCGCGCGGCAGCGCCTGCAGTATCGGGATAGCCGACAGGCTCGATGCCTCGTTTGCGTAACCAGTGCCGACACTGGCCCAATGCCTGGGGATGGCTGATCGCCTGTTTGACGCTATCAAGTGGCCCGGTGCCCATCAGCGCATAAGTGATGGGCAGGAAGAATTCACCGATGATGACCAGCCCGGATTCGGGCAGCAGAAAATGGATATCCGCAACCCGGCCGTGAAGCGAATTTTCGATCGGAATCATCGCCTTTGCCGCTCGTCCCTCACGCACAGCATCGATCGCATCGGGAAAACTGAAGCATGGAAGCGCAAGGCCATCCGGCAACGCCTGCTGGACCGCAATATGCGAGTTGGCGCCCGGCGCGCCTTGAAATGAGACTGCTCGCTTCGGATGGGCGGCGGCCTCCGCTGTCATTGCGGCAACCAGAGGGCGGGCGGGGGCAGGAAAATTCTCCATCGCGGGCAGCGCTTAGGGGCCTGACTGCGGCGGTGCAAGCGAGATACAAGCCCCCGCTTGCGAAGCGCTCAATGCCCGACTAAAGCGGCCACGATTCACAGGGGTAGGTTCGACGCATGGATGATCGGTTCAACACAGCAGCCGGGTGGGCGCTTTTCGCGGGCATTGTTGCGCTGGGGGGAACGATCC
>JANLQV010000092.1:0-2025 GCA_031368025.1 Sphingomonadales bacterium
CTGGTGTTCACCGCCTTTTCGGGCAGCCACCAGGATGCGATCAAGAAAGGCTTTTCAGCGCAGGCCGCGCGCAATGACGATTTCTGGGAAGTGCCCTACCTCCCCATTGACCCCGCCGATCTCGGTCGGTCCTATGAGGCCGTGATCCGCGTCAATTCGCAAAGCGGCAAGGGCGGCTTTGCCTGGGTTCTCGAACAGGATCAGGGCCTGAAACTGCCCAAGCGGATGCAGGCGCATTTCTCCGGTCATGTCCAGGCGCTGGCCGATCAAGTCGGCCGAGAACTCCATGCCGGCGATATCTGGGACGTTTTCCAGCGCGCCTATTGTCTCAACACGCCCCAGCATTACCAGCTGCTCGACTATGAAGAGAGTCGCGCCGCCAATGGTGACCGAATCTTCGCCGGAAAAATCTCGGTGGACGGTCGTGAGCAATCCGTCAGCGGGCGCGGCAACGGCCTGATCTCAAGCGTCGTTGCGACACTGAATGACAGCTTCGGCGTCGGCCTGGACATTGCGGATTACAGCGAACACGCAATGGGCCAGGGATCGAACGTCCGCGCGGCGGCCTATGTCGAGTGCCGCACGGCGGACGGCCGGACGGTGTGGGGCGTGGGGATCGACGAGGACATCGCGACCGCCAGCGTCCGTGCGGTGCTGAGCGCGGCGAACGGAGTGGCGCAATAACCCGCTACACCGGCGCCAAAGGCAAATGGGGGTGCTGGGGTGGGACGATCGTCAGGTGATCCCCTGCCCCTACACTTCCTCCGCGCTCGACAACTCCCATCACCCCGCCCTTGCGGATCAGCGTATGATCTGGCGCGCGATCCAGCAGGGCATTCATCAATCCCGGCGTGTGCCCGTTCAGTTGATGGCACGGATTGCGCAACCCCGTCACCCGGACAACCGCTCCCGACGGGAATGACAGGCGCGTGCCTTCAGGGAGGTCCAGCAATGCGAAACCCTCGGTCAAGATATTCTCGCCCAGTTCGCCCGGCTCCACGGCAAAACCCTTCGCCGCCAACTCGTCCAGCAATTCGGCGTGGATCAGGTGGACCTGTCGCAAATTCGGCTGATCGGGATTCTTCGCCACACGGCTCCGGTGCTTCACTGTCAACCCGCAATGCGCATCATCCTCCACCCCTTCGCCTGCGATGAGCACGATCGACGAAGCGATCGACTTACCGAGACCGTGGCTGTCGCGTGCTGAAACAGAAATAACCTTTGGTTCGGACACTGATATTGCCCCTCAGGCCGAAATGCCAAACCGTTGCTGCATCAGGCTGAACGTCGCCATGCGCAGGATGATAGGCGATGCCTCTGTGGCCATTGTGGCATCGCCATGCGTAACACTATCCAGAAAAGCAGATGCTTTTGCGGCGTCAAAAAATGGCTGATCAGAAAAACTACGCGACCGGATGATGTCTTCACAGCGCTGTCGCAGCGGGTCGCTCGCGGCTTTCTTTCCGGCCTGGCTGAGCGGCGGCGCAATGAATGGATGCTTCTCGCGGGCATAGAGTTCGGGGGTGATCACATCGCGCGCGGCTTCGCGGAGCACATATTTTTCGGTTTTCTCGCGGATCTTGTAATTGATCGGCAGGCCAGCTGTAAATTCAGCGACCTTGTGATCGAGGAACGGCACGCGCCCCTCGATCGAATGGGCCATTTCCATGCGGTCGGCAAGGACGGTCAGGATGAAATTGATCAACATCGTCTTTTGCCAGAGGTAGAGCGAAACATTGGTAGGGTCGCGCCGGTCAATCCGGCCAGCAATGTCCAGTTCCGACATCATCCGGGCGTAGGGGGCATCGGGACCATTGCCGCTTGGCGCATCCGACCGCATGAGGCTGAACAGGTCGCGATATTGAACCGACAGGCTCTCGATCCACGAGGGGCAATAGCCTATAGCCTTGCGGATATGCTCGATGCCCGCCGCCGGCGTTCCTGACGGATCAAAAATCCACCGCGAGAGCGGATTGGCTGCTATCAGGGCCGCAAGCGCGGCCTGCCGCTCGGCCTGGTTCGCAT
>JANLQV010000178.1:0-2574 GCA_031368025.1 Sphingomonadales bacterium
AGGGTTTATTGCTCGATTTCGGATGTTTTAATTTTTCTCCACTTATGGCGTGCTCCAGCCCAATGTGACCGACATCCGTCGGTTCTTGGGATCGAAACGATCGATCGGGTTGTAAGGCTCGCGGTCGGCCACGCCTTCGATGCGTGAGAACCTCCTTGTGTCGACGCCCTGCAAGACAAGCGCGCGACGGGTTGCTTCTGCGCGTCCGGTCGAAAGCGTCCAGTTGCTCAGCGTGGGATTGAGTGTGTAGGGAGACGCATCGGTATGACCACGGACAACCACAGCGTTTGGCACTTCGTTTACAACGAGCGCGACCACGCTCATCAGGTTGGCCGCCTCGGCAGTCAGCCGATCCGTCCCGACCAGGAACATGGCAAAATCCGCATCGTCGACCAGGTCGATGCGCAGGCCATCGGTGGTTTCAGTCAAACGCACGCTGCGCGCATAGCGACGCATCGTTGGGCTGTTGTTGAGCCGATGCTGCAACAATTGCTTCATCGATGCGAACCGGGCTTCGTCGTCGGCCCTTGAGTTTGCTTCCTTGGGGCCGCCCTTGGCATCGCGAGGGATGGTCAGCGCGCGCGTTCCGGTCTGGGCCGCGCGATGAGGATAGTGATCCGCATCGACCAAAGACGCGCCGCCAAACATTCCGTTCGAACCCGCACTTTCGGCTTTTTTCTGGATCAATGTTGGGGAGAAATAATCTGCCAGTGCCTTGCGCTGTTTTTCGGTTGTCGCGCCAAGCAGCCACATCAGCAGAAAGAATGCCATCATGGCCGTCACGAAATCGGCATAGGCAACTTTCCACGCGCCGCCGTGATGGCCGCCATGATTGATCTGATAGATCTTCTTGACGATAATGGGTCGCGGCAGGTTGGGACGCTCAATCATTACCGGCCTCGCATTCCGTCAAACACTTCGGCAAAACTTGGCTGGTTGCTATGCTCGATGCCCGAGCGCGCAGCTTCGATGACCAGCGGCAAAGGATGCCCGTTGAGCGAAGCCACGATGATCTGTTTGACAACATGATAGATGGCCGCATCAGCCGCAATGACTTGCTTGGCCCGATTGGCGAAAGGGCCAACCAGACCATATGACAGCAACACGCCCAAAAATGTTCCGACGAGGGCTGAGCCGATCATTCCACCCAGAATGGCGGGAGGTTTGTCGATCGAACCCATCGTCTTGACCACGCCGAGCACAGCGGCGACGATCCCGAGTGCCGGCAACGCGTCCGACAGGGTCTGCAGGGTTTCAGCCGGTTGTTCGGTATGGTGAACGTGGTTCTTGATCGTGTTGTCCATCACATCCTCAACCGCATTCGGATCCAGCGAGCCGGAAGAGACGACGACAAGGCGCAGCGTATCCGCGATCAGGTGGATCAGCGTCTGATCCTTGAGGAGCTTGGGGTATTCACCGAACACACTCGAAGATGCTGGATCCTCAATATGCGGCTCAACCGCAACCGGCCCTTCCGTGCGCAGCATCTTCATCAGCCGCGACACAAGAAATATGCAATCGAGATAGTCCTGGCGGTTGTAACGCGGCCCTTTGAATATCTTGCCCATTACGCTGCCCAGCGCCTTCAGCTCCTTGGCCGAATTTCCGATAATGAGCGCGCCCACACTTGCCCCGCCGATAATCAGCATCTCGTGCGGCATCGCTTCCATCACCGGGCCCAGATTGCCACCAGTGAAGGCAAAGCCGCCAAAAACCATGACGAGCAGAACAATGATACCGACGATCGCAAACATGGATGTGCCTGTTATATCCCTGCTTCACATGGCCGGATTGGCCGAATGCACCACATGTTGAAGAACGGCAGTGGTGGGGAAAACTTGCGTCAGGAAAGCACGTCGAACAGCGTCCGGCGATTGATTCTGGCAAACGCCGCCTGTGCCGCATCAAGCGTCAGGGTCTGGGCATTAAGCAAGGCAATGGCTTCCGAAAGATCCGTCGATTCAAGATTTGATCGCTCCGCAGCGAAGTCGATATCCTGAATTCGGGACGCCTCCTGCAGCGACTGCAGACGTGCGCCGCGCTGGCCGATATCGCCAAGTGCGTCTGCTGTATGCGATATCCCTGTGTCGAGCGTGGAGAGTGACGCACTGATCGCCACCGACGACCCGCTGCGAAGCGCTGTCGCTGCATCGCGCGTCATCTGTGATAGCGAAACGCCGCTCACATCAAACACCTGTGCAAGCGACGGAACCGGAGCAAGAACCGTGGTCGCATCGTAGCGGACACTCAGCGCAGTGCCTGCGGAAAAGAGCGGCTGGCCACTCGCCGTGCGCCGTCCAGCAAGCCCGTCCAGTTCAGCGGCGATTCCGTCGAGTTGCGTTGCCAAGGTTTGGCGATCGGCCGGGGAAAGAGCCCCACTGGCACCCGCAAGCATCAATTCGCGTGCTTTGGCCATATGATCTGCCATGCCGGATACGGCTGTATCGGCCTGGCTATTGAGCGATAGACCGGTGTCCAGATTTACAGACCATGCCTTGTTGTTCGCTTGCGAGCGCCCGATGGTTGCCACGCGGGCGGCTGCAACGGGATCGTCAGAGGCACGCTGGATCTTCC
>JANLQV010000061.1:0-1987 GCA_031368025.1 Sphingomonadales bacterium
GTTCGATGACTCTGGTCGAAACAGTCGGCGATGTTGCTGCACTGACACCGGCAAATTCCCATGCGCTTGCCTTCCTGACCCAGACGACGCTTTCGGTTGATGATACTGCCGAGATTGTCGCCGCGCTGCATGCCCGTTTCCCGAAGATCCACGCACCGCGCGGAGAGGATATCTGCTATGCAACCTCGAACCGGCAGGCTGCCGTAAAAGCGATTACCGCGCGATCGGATATCATGATCGTCATCGGTGCGCCCAATTCTTCCAACTCATTGCGGCTGGTTGAGGTGGCGCAGCGCGGTGGCGTCCCTGCCCGACTGATCGAGCGCGCCGACGAGATTGATTTTGACTGGCTTGGCAGCCCCAAGGTGGTGGGGATCACAGCGGGTGCTTCGGCCCCCGAAGTGCTGGTGCGCGAAGTCGTCAACCGGCTGGCGACACGTTTCACCCTTACCGAAGAAGAAGTGACGACCGCCACCGAATCCATGATCTTCAAACTGCCCCGCGCGCTGACGGAAAATGCCGGAAGCGACCACTGACGGCACCGGTCACCGCGCGCGCCTGCGCCAGCGACTGATCGAAGGCGGAGCCGACGCGCTGCTCGACCATGAGTTGATCGAATATCTCCTTGCGCTTGCCATTCCCCGGATTGACACCAAGCCGCTTGCCAAGGCGCTGCTCCACGAATTCGGTGGGGTGGCCGGTTTGTAGACGGCGAACGCCGCAGCAATCGGCCGGGTCAAGGGTATGGGCGATGGCGCGGTCGCAGCATTGAAGATCGTGCAAGGGGCGGCCTTGCGCTTGCTCCGTGACAAGGTGAAGGATCAGCCGGTTCTCGCCAGCTGGCAGGCGCTGCTCGATTATCTGCGCGCCGATATGGCCCACAAGACGACCGAGCGCGTCCGCGTTCTCCACCTCAACAGCCGCAACATGCTGATCCGTGACGAGGCGATGGCCGAAGGCTCAATCGACCAGGCCGCGATCCACCCCCGCGAAGTGATCCGCCGCGCGATTGACCTCGGCTCATCAGCGATCATCCTCGTCCACAATCATCCCAGCGGCGATCCTGCCCCCAGCCGCGCAGACATCGCCCTGACGCGCGATATTGTCGATGCTGGAAAGAAGCTGGGCATTGCCGTTCACGATCATATCGTCATCGGCGGAAACGGGCACAGCTCAATGCGCGCGCTGGGGTTGTTGTAGAACAAGCCGCGAAAGCGGAAACCCACCTTCTGCGTGCCACACTGGCACCGCCTTGCAATCCCCGCTAAGCCTCGCCCGTGCGCAAGGACGTCGATCATCTTACCCGGCAACAGCAGCGGTTGCTCGAACGCGGCGTGACGATCATCCGGGAACAATTTGCCGAAGCGATCAAGGGCAAGGCGTGGGAGAAGAAGAAGCAGGGGCGCATCCTCAAGATCATTCTTTATGGCTCAATGGCGCGGGGGAAAGCGGTTCGCGACCTTTCGAGCGGCTATCGTTCGGACTATGATCTGCTCGTCGTTGTCAGCCATCCCGAACTGACCAACGACAATTGGTGGTATGGCGCCACCGACGGGCTGGACTACGAAGAGTCTCTCGGCGCGACCCGCTACCCTTACAATGTCATCGTCCACGACATTGCCGATGTGAACGACCAGCTCCACAGGGGACGCCCCTTCTTTGTAGACATCAACCGCGACGGGATCATCGCCTATGAATTCGATACGAAAGAGTTGGCCAAGCCGGGAAATTTGAGCGTCGAAGAGCAGCGAGAGGAAGCGCGGAGCCACTATGAGCAATGGTTCGAGAATAGTATGGAGTTTACAGCAGGAGCCAATTTCCATGCGCAGCGCCGCAAATTCAAGATCGCGGCATTTAACCTGCACCAAGCTGTGGAGAGCGCATACCACTGCGTCCTGCTGACCCTGACCCTCTACAGCCCCCAACTCCACGACATCAAGAAACTGCGCGGCATGGCCGAAGGGCTGGACGCCCGTCTGATCGAAGC
>JANLQV010000214.1:0-3081 GCA_031368025.1 Sphingomonadales bacterium
CGATCAAGCTCACCCGGACCACGGTAGCGTTGCGGATCTCCTTCGAAGTGGCCGTAGAAGCGCTCCGTATCGAGTTCGATTGCGGCGGGCCCGTTTCCGGCGCGGACATATTCGAGAAGTTCGCGCATCGTTTCGTAGGTATCGAAAAAATCGCTGCCATTCGCACGCCAGACTTTCATGCCGAACGCTTCGGCCCGGCTTGCAATGTCCTTGTTGGTTCCCACGGCGTAATCAAAGCCGGTGTGTTCGGAATAATGGTTGTTCTCGAACACGAAGATACAGGGTGCCTTGGTCACGACGGCCATGTTCATTGCTTCAAAGGTCGTCCCCTGATTGCATGCGCCGTCACCCGAAAAGGCAATTGCGACCTTGCCCTTGCCGTCGATCTTTGCCGACAAGGCGGCGCCAACCGCCTGGGGTGCACCTGCGCCGACGATGCCATTGGCTCCGAGCATCCCCACGGACACGTCGGCAATATGCATCGATCCTCCCTTGCCCTTGCAAAGCCCGTCTGCCCGTCCGTAAATCTCCTTCATCATGCCCTTCACATCGCAGCCCTTCGCGATGCAATGACCATGTCCCCGATGGGTTGAAACGATGAAGTCATCATCGGCGAGATGCTCACACACGCCAACTGCCGCGGCTTCCTGGCCGCAATAAAGATGGGTGAACCCTGCAATGTCGCCTGTCATGATTTCTGCGTGAAGACGTTCTTCAAACATCCTGATCACTGCCATCTGGCGATAGGCGCGCACCAACTGATCGCGGCTGAGTTGCACTATAAATCTCCTGCTTGTTCTATTTGCGCGCCGGTAATGACTTGATAATCCTAGAACTGGACCCGCTTGGTATAACCGCCATCAACAACGAGGTTCGCGCCTGAGATATAGCTTGCGGCAGGGCTTGCCAGAAAGACGACCGCATTCGCCACTTCTTCCGGGCTGCCCAAGCGGCCGGTCGGCATCTGCGCAACCGTCGCATCATAAAAGCCCCGCATTCCGGCCTTGATCGCTTCCCAATTGCCGGTGGGGTATTCGATCGGGCCCGGCGAGACGGTGTTGACGCGAATCCCTTTCGCTGCAAGCGATTGCGACAATTGCGATCCGTACGTGATAAGCGCTGCTTTGAGGGCATTGAACGCCTGCGGCATGACGAAGGTTTCGACCGCTGCCGTTGACGACATGAAGATGATCGAACCGGATCCGGATTTTTCCAGGGCCGGGGTCAACGTTTCGACGCCGTGAACGCCGCCCATGATGTCAAGGTCGAGCCCGCGCTGCCAATCCTGCGTTGCGCCCTGACCTGACGAACTTGCCGTGTGGATGAAGATGTCACAGCCGCCCAAAGCATCGACGGCCTTGTTGAGCCAGGCAATATAGCCTTCTGAATTGCCGATCATGTCAAGGACGTCGGCGACGAGCTTGTTGCCAGCTTTGCCGATTTCCGCCGCAGCGGCCTTTACGCGGCCTTCATCGCGGGAGAAAAAGGCAATGTCGCAGCCTTCGGCAGCGAGCAGTTTGAGCGATTCCAGGCCAATGCCATGTGCGCCGCCATTCATGATGACTTTCTTGCCCTTGAGTCTTAAATCCATCGCCGCTCTCCTGTTCATCCGATGGGTCACTATGCAGGAATGGCAACAGGCTTTGTATCCCCAAAAAAGATGGGGGTTTGAACGGCATATCCGGTGGCGCTTTTGATAGTTTGCCGACGCCGTGTCGGGCACTAGCATTGCAGTTAAGAGGAGAGCGTGATGGGATTTTCAGGGCCGGTCGAAGACCAGTTGGCAATTCGCAGTCTGCATGACAGCTATGTTGATGCCGTTTTTCGTCGGGATGTCGATCAGTGGGGCGGGAATTGGGCCGAAGATGGCCGCTGGCATTTGATGGGAACAGCTGTTGACGGGCGCGATGCCATCGTTGGTATGTGGAACGGTGCCATGTCGACGTTTTCGTTCGTCGCATTTTTTGCCCAGGTCGCGGCCATCGAGATTGATGGAGATTCGGCAACCGGTCGTGTTTTTACGCATGAGATTCTTGAAACTCTGGACGGTGAGATTCGTCGCCCGGTTGGCCGCTATGACGATCGTTACATAAGGCGCGACGGGCGCTGGTTCTTCAAAGAACGCAATTACACAATGTTGAAAGGGTGAACGCATGAAGGTTGTTATTTCTGGCGAACTGGAATTCCCGCCCGAAAAGCGGGAAGCCGCATTGGTCGAAGCGAAAGAATGGATTGACATGGCGCTCGCTGAAAAGGGCTGCTGCCATTATGCCTGGACAGCCGATCCACATTATCCAGGCCGAGTGCATGTCTTTGAGGAATGGGACAATGGAGACGATCTTCAAGCCCATCTCGAAAGCCCGGCCTATCGAGGCATGGGCGCACATCTGGCAAAATTCTCGATTCTCGGCGCAGAAACCCGCAAATATCGCTGCGATTTACGCGAACCGGTTTACGGCCCGGACGGTGTGGCAACCGCAACATTCCTGACTGCAAAGGCATAGCGCTATGACCAATCTAAGCGGCAAGGTTGCAGTGGTGCTAGGCGCCGCCGGCAAGGACAATATGGGCCAGACAATTGCGCGAAAGCTCGCATCCGCAGGCGCCAAGGTCGTGGTGGCGGGGCGACACGAAGCGTCGCTAAAGGCTCTGGCTGCTGAGATCGGTGGCGATTGGATGCTTTGCGACATCGCGAAAAAGTCCGATGTCGAGGCGCTGGCCACTGAAACGGTGAAACGGCACGGACGGCTCGATATCGGCGTCAATGCCACTGGCTGGGGTCTTCTCAAATCGCTGCATGAAATCAGTGAAGAAGATCTCGACCAGATTATCGCGCTGCAGTTCAAGGGCGTGCATTATTTTCTCAGTGCCTTTGTTCGCGCAATGCCCAAGGGCGGTTCGTTGATGCAGATTTCATCGGCGACAACCCAGTGCATCATTGACGATCATGCGGCCTATATCGGCACCAAGGCCGGGGCAGAGGCATTGATCCGCTGCGTGGCCAATCAATATGGACCTCAAGGGATCAGGGCCAATACGGTTTCGCCCGGTTTCACCGACACGCCGATGACAGCTGGCGCC
>JANLQV010000283.1:0-1877 GCA_031368025.1 Sphingomonadales bacterium
CGCCAGGATTTTTGAACGGAATAAACCGACCCTTGTGCATCTTGTGGCATCCAAACCGGTAATTCTTGGCGGAATCGTTGCACGGGCCATGCGCATCCCTTCAGTAGGGGCGATTTCGGGGCTTGGTCATGTCTTCATCGAAGACGGTTTCAAGGCCAAAGTATTGAGGCGCGTGGTGCTCTTTGGATACCGACTGGCGCTTTCCGGTCGCGAAAGCCATGCAATCTTTCAGAACGAATCCAATCGATCTCTATTCGTCAGCAATGGCGTCAATCCTGAACGAACAGTTCTTATCCGGGGGTCGGGGACAGATATTTCGCGCTTCGATCCGTCACCCAACCAGAATATTGTGCCGGTTGTTCTGCTTCCGGCGCGGATGCTCTGGACGAAAGGTGTTCGCGAGTTTTGTGAGGCCGCGAGGTATCTGGTCGCTGGCGGCATCAAAGCGCGCTTTCGTCTCATCGGAGGTCCATATCCCGGAAATCCAGCGAGCATTGATCCACATACTTTGGAGGCTCTCATAAAGGAGGGCCCGGTAGAATGGGACGGTCATGTTTCCAATATTGCTGGAGCGATGCACGAAAGCGATATCATCGTGTTGCCATCGTATAGCGAAGGATTTCCAAAAACACTGATCGACGCAGCAGCAGCGGGCCGCGCGACTGTGACGACTGACGTGCCTGGTTGCCGTGACGCCATCGAACCAGGCGTTACGGGATTGCTGGTCCGAAAACAGGATAGTCTTGATCTGTCCATGAAGATCAGACAGCTTATCGACAATGCGGAACTCAGGCGCTCTCTTGGAGCAAATGGGCGTGCCATGGCCGAAAGGTCATTTTCAATTGAAAAAATCGTGGGACAGCATCTTGATCTGTACGAAAAGATTGCGGGTCGGTCTATCGGCGGTTGAATCAGGCAAGGTGTGCCAAGAAAAGGGCGTCGGTTATGCAACCTTCCTCAGGGAGAGCGCGCTTATCGTGATTTCGGCGCCGGTTTGCCCACTGCCGCCGTAAAGCGTTATATCAAAGAACTGGGTAGAACAGGACTCTGGAATCCTGAGAATCTGGAACTTCCTTGAGCTACGAAGGTCGCCACTCCAGATTTGTTGCGCGCCGCTCTCCGAAAGACAAATTGCCGAGATCGTTGCCAGCGAGTCGACCGTCATTGATCCCGTTTCGCGAGTTGCGGTGAGTTTGTAGGATCCCGGCTTCAGGAACAGCAATTTGCGCGCAATCAACCCTCGCTCACCGGTCGTTGCAATTCCCAGCAGCGACTGATGATTGCCATGACCATTCGCCCCAAATGTACCTTCCACCGTCGCCGATTTGGTGCCGCCCCAAGTGAATGGGATTTTGGCAGGATCAGCCGTCTCGCTTGTCATTTCAAGGCTCGTAAGAACGCCGGGCTGAGCGCCTTTCGTCGACAGGTAAAAGCGCTTCGCTGACTCGAGTTCCGACGTTTCGATCATCCTTCCGATCAGAGCCTGTTCGAGATTCTCGAAACGTAGCCCAACCGGCATACCGCCAGCGCGCTCGACGGCATCTGCCACGTTTTCAGGCTGCTCGCTGTTTGCAATGGAATAGTTCAACATTCCGGCAAGCCACGGTGGATTGGCTCGCACATATTTTGCGAATTCCACGCGAATGGCTTCGTCATCCAACGCCCTCGTCAATATTGAAAAAAGCAGGGCCTGGCTGGCCTCATCTGTCCGGAGCGCAATATCATAATATTTCATTGCACCCGATATATCTTCCCGGTTCACCTCGTTCTCGATGAACCAGAGATTGGTCGCGAGATCACGGCGTGTGAGGCTCTGCGCAATCGCAAGGAGCGATGCGGTGTGCACCGCTTTTTGATGACCCAATTCAGAGGTCAGG
>JANLQV010000301.1:0-2682 GCA_031368025.1 Sphingomonadales bacterium
ATTGCTCAAGCGGTCTATTCACCGTGGCAGTTCTGGGACGGTCGGGCCGATAGCCTTTGGTCCCAGGCATTGGGGCCCGTCGAAAATCCGCTCGAGCACGGCTCGACGCGGACCCAGGTGGTGCGGGTGCTGGAAAGCCATTATCGCCTTCAGTACGAACGGGTGTTCGGGTCATTGCCCGATCTCTCGGACCTGCGCCGTTTTCCGCTGCGCGCCAGCCCCATGAGTGATGAGCCTGCCAAGAAAGCCTGGGCCGGAATGGCGCTTGCAGACAGAAATCTGGTCGATCGCATCTACGCGAACTTCGGAAAATCGATTGAGGCCTTCGAGCGCACCCTCAAGGTCAGCCCGACGCGGTTCGACGCCTATGTTGCCGGAGTTGTCGGCGCGGCTACCACTCGCGAACCGCTGTCATCGTCCGAAATTGCGGGCCTGCGTCTTTTCATCGGCAAAGCGCACTGCTCCACGTGTCATAACGGACCCATGTTCTCGCATGAGGGATTTGCAAATACTGGCGTACCAGCCCGGGCCGGTTTGCCCGTTGATACTGGCCGCATTGCCGGAGCACGCAAAGCGATCGCCGATCCGTTTAATTGCAAGGGGGCATATAGCGATGCCGATGGTCGCAAATGCGACGAGCTGGAGTTCATGGTCGTCAACGATCCGAGTCAGGTTAGCGCGTTTAAGGTGCCATCGCTGCGCGGTGTGGGCCAGCGCGCTCCCTATATGCATGCCGGTCAATTCGCGTCGCTGACCCAGGTTATCAACCACTATAATCGCGCACCGAAGGCGATGCGCGGGGTCTCTGAGCTAAAGCCGCTTCACCTGACCGCGGGCGAGCGCCGCGACCTATCGACGTTCCTGCTGGCACTTGACGATCGAGCGGGCGCTTGGGGGCAGTAACCGTGATGGAAAGTGAATTGACAACTGATCTACAGACATTAGCTCAACCCCGGCGCCCCCGCGTTGCGATATTGATTTTCGACGACGTCGAGGTGCTTGATTTGGCGGGGCCGTTCGAAGTTTTTGGCGTCGCCAGAACGTCGTCCGGGGACTTTGCCTGCGAGGTCATGACGGTTGCCCTGGAGCAACGTGAAATCATCGCGCGCAACGGGCTCCGGATCGTACCCAATCGCATCGCAGCAGATCTTGGGGCGGTCGATATCTTGGTCGTCCCTGGAGGCTTCGGTACCCGGCATGAATTGACCAATCCGGCAATGCTCGAATTCATCCGGACCGCGAGCAACGCGGCCTCCCTTACGCTATCGGTGTGCACAGGGTCGTTGTTATTGGGCGCGATCGGCTTGCTCGCTGGTCGCTCTGCAACCACCCACCGGGACGCGATGGAAGAACTGCGCAGCCTCAACTGCGGCGCAGATATTCTTCCAGAAGCGCGCATCGTCGACAATGGTCGGATCGTGACATCGGCCGGGATCAGTGCGGGCATTGATGCGGCACTCTACGTCGTCGCACGCCTCTTCGGGCAGCCGTCGGCGGCAGAAGCCGCGCACTACATGCAATATGACTGGAACTACCGCCGCGTGGACGGCAAATCGGTGGTGAAAATTGAAGCCTAGATCAGGCCGTTGCGCTATTCTCCGTGCCAAGAGAGATGTGGCCAAAGCGCTGCCGGTATTCACCCGGAGTCACGAACACCCGCTTGTTGAACGCCCTGTGCAGCGCCTCGACACTGACAAATCCGGCGCGGTCTGCCACTCGAGCAAGAGGCCAGTCGGACGTCTCCAGAAGCGCCTTAGCCCGGTTCACACGCGCAAGCTCCACGAATGCAGCGGGACTGACGCCGGTTTCCTTCTGGAACACGCGGGAGAATGTTCGCTCGCTCATCAACACGCGTTCGGCCAGTTGCGGCACATTCAGTTCGCCCGACGGATCGGCGCAGATATCGGCAATCAACTGACGTAAACGGGGGGTGGCGGCAGCCTGAACATTCAACCCCGCGCTATATTGGGTTTGGCCGCCGGGCCGCCGCATGAAGAGGACCAGATTGCGCGCCACGGCAAGGGCCACCTGCGGACCGCAGTCGGATTCGACGAATGACAAGCATAGATCGATGCCAGCAGTGATCCCAGCAGAGGTGTAATAAGGCGGGTCTGCGACAAAGATGGCGTCTGGTTCGACCTGCACGGACGGCCTGAAACTCTGGAGTTCGGTACAGACTTCCCAGTGCGTTGTCGCGCGTCGCCCATCAAGGACACCGGCAGCCGCCAAGACAAAGGCGCCCGAACATACACTGCCGACTCGGCGCGTCGTACCGGCTCGACGATTGAGCCAATTCATCACCCTGGCATCGCGCATGCTGAGCAGCCCGGCCTCGTCGCCGCCGCCGATGAGGATCGTGTCGAGACCTGTGGGCAAGTCTTCCAGTGCGATCGAGCCCGAAAGCGTGACCCCGGAATTGCAGACGATATCCCCGCCTTGAGGCGAGGCAAGAAGCACCTCGTAAAAATGCTGACCGCCAAATCTGTTGGCCATCGCAAACACTTCAAACGGGCCAACGAGGTCAAGCGACTGGACGCCGGGATACCCCACCAGGGCCATCTTGCGAGGTATGGTTGCGGGTTCGGACATTGGCAGATACTGCAACACAAATGACATTTCTGCCAGCCTCTTTTGCGCCTAGATATTTGAACGTCCGAATAGTCGGGCAGCAAAGGAACCAAG
>JANLQV010000303.1:0-1993 GCA_031368025.1 Sphingomonadales bacterium
ACCAAGTGACGATCCTGACCAACCAGACGCCCTTTTATGGCGAAAGCGGCGGGCAGATGGGCGATGCCGGGGTTCTCACGGGTGAGGATGGCCTGTCCGCCGTGGTGGAGGATACGGCCAAGCCGCTTGGACGGCTGCATGCGCATCAGGCAAAGATTGAAAGCGGCGCGATCGTGGCTGGCCAGACGGTCCATCTCGCGATCGACGCCGAGCGCCGTGACCAAATCCGTGCCAACCATTCGGCGACGCACCTTGTCCACGCGGCACTTCGCAACCGGCTTGGCGGGCATGTGACGCAGAAGGGCAGCCTTGTGGCCGCCGACCGCTTCCGCTTCGATTTCTCGCACCCGACTGCGCTCAGCGCAGAAGACATTGCGAATGTGGAAGCAGCCGTAAACGCACAGATTCGGGGCAACGCTCAGGTTTCGACCCGCCTGATGACACCTGACGATGCGATTGCGGCAGGTGCAATGGCATTGTTCGGGGAGAAATATGGCGATGAAGTCCGCGTCCTGAAGATGGGCAATGACGCCTATTCGGTCGAGCTATGTGGCGGCACGCACGTCAACGCGCTGGGGGATATTGCGCTGTTCAAGATCGTTGGGGAAAGCGCCGTTTCTAGCGGTGTGCGACGGATCGAGGCGCTGACCGGAGAGGCTGCGCGGCTCTGGCTCACCGAGCGTGAGGCGTTGCTCAAGGACGTGGCGGGCGCGTTCAAGACCAATCCCGAGGACGTGCCCGCGCGGGTTGCGGCGTTGATCGAAGAGCGCAAGCGGCTGGAACGCGAATTGGCCGACGCGAAGAAGGTGTTGGCGATGGGCGGCGGAGGCATAGCGCAAGCTGCTGCTCCCGAAGACATTGGCGGCATCGCATTTTCCGGTCAGGTGCTCGACGGACTCGATCCGAAGGAATTGCGCGGGCTTGTCGACGAAGCAAAGGGCCGGTTGGGCGAAGGGGTTGCCGCGCTGGTTGCGGTCAATGATGGCCGCGCGTCAGTGGCAGTTGGCGTAACGGCCGGGCTTACAGGCAGCCTCAGCGCAGTCGACCTCGTCAAGGCTGCAGTCACCGCTCTGGGCGGGCAGGGCGGCGGTGGGCGTCCCGATATGGCACAGGGCGGCGGGCCGGATGGCGATAAAGCCGAAGCAGCCTTGGCGGCAATCCGTGCGGCTATCGCGGGTTAGCCGTTAACGGCCCCAGCCGGGGCATCGCGTCGAGATCGCCCGCATCCCTGATCTGGGCGCGCAACTCATCCCGCTTTTCGTGGATTGATGCGATCACTGGCCCCATTGCCACACCCAGATCGATGAGCACGGCTTCCGACAATTGCAACGAGCTTTCGAGTGTTTCGGGCACGGCGTCTGTCGCCCCGGCGCGATAAAGTTCTGCGGCATGATCTGGATCGCGGGCGCGCGCGACAATGGTCAGGTCGGGGAAGCGTTTTCGCAGGGTCTGGGTCAGGCGCACAGCCTGCACAGGATCGTCCATCGTCAGCACCACCGCGCTTGCGCCGTCGAGGTCCAGCCGGGCGAGAGTCGCGGTCCGCGCGGCATCACCGAACTTGACCGGCTTGCCTTCGCGTCGTGCAATGGTGACCACGTCGACATCGGCTTCCAGCGCTACATAGGGGCGGTTGTGCCTTTCGAGCATTTCGGCCACAAGCCGCCCGACGCGGCCAAAGCCGATCAGGATCGTTTGCGGATCACCTGAAGCTGGGGTTGGCACGACATCACCGGCCACATCGTGACGCCACTCGATCCGCCGCGCCACGCTATGCCCGATCCTTGCCAGCAGTGGCGTTATTGTGAGCCCGATCGCGGTTACGACCTGCCAGAAGGCAGCAGTGTCCGCCGCGATCAGTTGCGCCTGCGCGGCGGCGGCGAGCACGATAAGCGTCGTTTCCGAAGGTGCTGCCATCAACAATCCGGTTTCTGTCGCCACCCCGCGTGAAACATTCCCCAGCCGCAGCAAGACAACCGTGACCAGCGATTTGATC
>JANLQV010000307.1:0-9467 GCA_031368025.1 Sphingomonadales bacterium
GTGTTCAGCGAGCTTGCGGCGGGGCACGGCTCTCTGGGACGCTTCCCAGGCGCCGGCGTCATGCCCCTTGTGCGCCAGTTCCTTGTCGCGCAGTGCAGCAGGGATCACGCCAATAGCTTCGCCGCCCGCCGCCAGCACTGCATCGGCAATCGTCCCCATCAGCCCGACATGCCCGCCGCCAAAGACCAGCCCGATGCCTCGCGCGACCATCTCGGCGCCCAACGCGCGCGCCGCCCCTGCATAGGTCGCGTCGGCGCCGGGCGAAGAGCCGCAATAGACAGCGAGCCGGGTCATCCGTTGAGATCTTCCAGCATCAACCCCGCAGTCGCCTTGGCGCTGCCCACGACCCCCGGAATGCCTGCGCCCGGATGCGTGCCAGCGCCCACAAAATAGAGGTTGGGAATCGCGTCGTCGCGGTTGTGGGTGCGAAACCAGGCCGATTGGGTGAGCGTTGGTTCAAGGCTGAACGCGCTGCCCAGATGGGCGTTCAGGTCTCGTCCGAAATCGGTCGGCGCGTAGTGAAAACTGGTGACGATCCGCGACCGGATGTCGGGGATCAAACGGCGTTCGATCTCATCGAGGATTCGTTCTTTCAGCACTTCACCCACCTCCCCGTCCCAGTCGAGCGGTGCCTTGCCAAGATGGGCGACGGGCGCGAGCACATAGAAAGTCGAACAGCCGTCGGGCGCCATAGACGGATCAGTGACAGTCGGGTGGTGGAGGTAGAGCGAGAAATCCTGGGGCAGGACGCCGTGATTGTAAATGTCCTGCAACAATTCTTTGTATCGCGGGCCGAACAGGATCATGTGATGCGGAATGCCCGGCCAGCTTCCCTTGATCCCGAAATGGACGACAAAAAGCGAGGGCGAGTAGCGCTTGCGTTCCAGTGAGGCGGCCACGCGCGCACCCCGCCGATTGCTGGTCAGAAGGTCGCGATAGCTGTGCATGATGTCTGCGTTGGAGGCCACGGCATCCGCATCCGCCTGCCAGCCCGATCGGGTCCGCACTCCGGTTACCCTGTCACCCAACGTCTCGATCTCGACGACCGGATCGTCCAGTCGCAGCGTGCCGCCCAGTCGCTCGAACTGTGTGACCATCGCGGCGATCAGCTTGTTGGTGCCGCCCAGCGCGAACCAGACTCCGCCATCCTTTTCGAGCTTGTGGATCAGCGCATAAATGGCGCTGGTCGTGAACGGATTGCCGCCCACTAGAAGCGTGTGGAACGACAGGGCCTCGCGCAGTTTTTCGCTTTGAACGAACGAGGAGACAATCGAATAAACCGATCGCCAGGCCTGGTATTTGGCCAGTGCCGGCGCTGCCTTGATCATCGACGCAAAGTCGAGGAAAGCGACAGTGCCGAGTTTCAGATAGCCTTCCTTGTAAACCCCGGCCGAATATTCGAGGAAGCGCTGATATCCCGCAACATCGGCCGGGTTGAGTTTGGCAATCTCGGCGGTCAGTGAAGCATTGTCGTTCGAATAATCGAAGTTCGTACCGTCAGGCCAGTTGAGCCGGTAAAACGGTGAGACCGGGACGAGCGTCACGTCATCGGCCATTTTGCGACCCGACAACGCCCAAAGTTGTTCCAGGCAATCGGGATCGGTGATCACGGTCGGCCCGGCATCAAAGGTGAAGCCGTCTTTCTCCCAGAAATAGGCGCGCCCGCCGGGCTTGTCACGGCCCTCGACGATCGTGGTTTCAATGCCCGCAGATTGCAGGCGGATGCCGAGCGCCAATCCGCCAAACCCCGATCCGATGATGATGGCGCGCTTCACTTGCGTGACCCCAATATTGCTGTCACGGCGCGACCGATCGCGACCGGCGGCTTTCCACTCAAGATTCGGATCTTGTCGAGCAACGTCGATGTCCCGGCGTAGAAGCGGCCGATCAAGGCTGGGGAAAGGCGGTAGAAGCGTTCGAGTATCCTGTAACGCTGGTCGGGTTCGGCAGCACGGAAAAGCATTGTATCAAGCATCCTGTAGAAACCGCGTTCGCCCCATAGCGACGCGGCGTGGGCCTTTGAGAATTCGGGCCCGATATCAAGGGTTTCGGCCATGATGGCCGCCAGCCTGGCAGCATCGGGCAATGAATAACCGGTGGTCGGGTGGAACAGCGCCGCGCGCATCCCGGCTTTTGCCGTCTCGCCGCCAGACGCCCAATAAGCATCAAAATCGCCGCCCATCGTGACCGGGAGGACGCCCGTCTCTTCGCGGTCTATCGCTTCGACCTGCCAGCCCCGATTTTCGGCATATTCCGCAATCCGCATCCGCAGGGCATCCAGCGAAAGATCGGGGCCGTCGCTGTAATAAGTGTCCTCGACAAATACTGTATCCGCATCAAAGGGCAGACAATAGACGAAGCGATAGCCGTCATGTTGCGGGACTGTCGCATCCATGATGATCGGCCGGGAAAGGCCGTGCCCGCCCTTGATCCGCAAGCGCTGGCCAAGGAATTTCTGCCAGCCAATATCGAGGCAGGAAAGATCGCCAGGACCGCGCGCGTCGATCACATGTGTGGCCAGGATCATGCGCTGGTCGTCGAGGTTGATCGTGGTGGCATCGACTGCAACGGCCTTGGCGGCGATAATCCTTTCGGGCTTCAACCGCGCGCGCACCACCGCATCAAGCCGCTCGGATTCGATGCTGTTATAGCCTGCCTCAAGCGTCCGCCGGTGCGCGGGGAAGGCGACGTCGTAGGACGGCCAATGATGGCAGATCAAAGGCTCCACCAGCCAGCGGTGCTCCGCCGCCACATCGCTATCGAAGAATGACCAGACATGATTGCCGCCCAGTTTGGGGGACGATTCAACCAGCCGGACATCGAGATGCGGTTGCTTCTCCGCCAGCGCCAGTGCGATCAGCCCCCCCGCAAGGCCCCCGCCCGCAATCGCGATGTCACAGTGAATGGTCTCCCGCACAGCGCGGCCCTAGCCGGGTTTGGCGGCAGGCGAAAGCCGATGTAAAACAATTCCCATGACCGAGCCGCTCGATCCCGCATTGTTGCTCAAAGCCTATGGGGCCGGAATCTTTCCGATGGCCGATGGCCGCGATGCGCCCGAGATCTATTGGGTCGAACCCCGCAAGCGCGGCGTGTTGCCGCTCGACGGGTTCCGACTGTCGCGCTCGCTCGCCAAAACGCTCAAGTCCGGGCGCTTCGAAACGACTGCCAACCGGGCGTTTGGCGAAATTGTCAGGCTTTGTGCCGAAGAAGCGGAGGATCGCCCTTCGACCTGGATCAATCGCCAGATTGAGGCTTCTGTCGCATTGCTCCATGCCAGCGGCCATGCCCACAGCATCGAGACCTGGGAGGATGGAAAACTCGTCGGCGGGCTCTACGGCATTCGACTGGGTCGCGCCTTTTTTGGCGAATCGATGTTCAGCCGGGCGACCGACGCCTCCAAAGTGGCGCTGGCGCACCTTGTCGCGCGGCTGCGGGCGGGTGGTTTTACGCTGCTCGATTGCCAGTTCATCACGCCGCACCTTGCATCATTGGGTGCGATCGAGATCGACCGATCGGATTATCTTGCGGCGTTGGTCTCGGCGGTCGGAGGGGCTGCGGGCGCCGGAGCCGCTTCGGGCTCCACCGGTCCGGCAGATTTCTTTGCGCTGGACCGGTCGTTCGAGGCTGATTCGTCGCCATGTATCACCAGCGTATCCGGCCCGGCGTCAGGGTGTTTCATCGCACAGGCCTTGGTCCAGACATCATAGATCGGATGCTCGACGATGTTGAGCGACGGCGATTCCTTGAACAGCCAGCCGGAGAAGACCTTGCGCCATTTGTCATCGCTGCCGTGCACGATCACTTGCACGAACGCGCCAGTATAGGGCTCGGCCTCCCACGGCGCGGTCGTCTCGCAGGCTTTCAGCCGGACGACAAGATCGCCGATCCGCACGGCCTGCCCCGGCTTCATCACCAGATCGCGGTAAAGTCCGTTGCGTTTGTTGAGGATGCCCAGCGTCGCGACGCGTTCGGCCATCGGCGTTTCTTTGCCGGTCAGGACGACGGGCGGAGGCTTCGGCGCAGGCGTTTCGATTTTCACCGGCACCGGTTCGGTGGCGTTGGTCGTCGAGCCATTTTCGATCGCAGCCACCGCCTGCCATGCGGCAATGACGGTGACAGCCCCGCCCAGCACCCAGAGCGCGGGCCGCTTCATCCCTGTTCGGGGCTCCACGCCTGATAGTCGCCGGTTGCCGCCGCACGTTCGCCGCCCGCTTCGGGCGCGCCAGCGGGGCGATAGGCGTTGACGGTGCCGGTCAGGTTGCGAGACGGCGGCTTTTCCCAGATTCGCGCGGGCGGCAGGGCATTTTCGGGCAGAGCGTCAAGCGTGTGATGCAGCCAGCCATGCCATTCGGGCGGCACCCGGCTGGCATCGTTCAGGCCATTATACATGACCCAGCGGCGCGGAAGGCCAGCAACGGTCTTGCCGCCTTCATAATAGACATTGCCCCCGGCATCATGGCCGACGCGCTGGCCCTTCATTGCCGTGCCCAGCCACGTCCCGAAGGTCGCGCCTTCCCACCAGGTGAAGATATTCTTGAATACGCCCATGCCGGGGCGATTACCTGTGTGTGCGGATTTGCGCAACTGGTGTTGGCGCGAGCTGGAAAAAGCGATCCACGGCTTGAGTTGGAAATAGCTTGGGCCAAAAAGGAAGTCTTTCGCCATTTTTCATGATCAAGAGCGCCCCGATTGCCTGCTTCGTAATAGGCGTGACATTGGTGATTTCGATCCTCGAAATCTCGCTATATGAGGCTTTTAAGGTCTTGCCCCAACGGCGATAAATGAGTGTGTCAGATGTAAAGCTAGCCCGAAATCGCAAGGCAAAAACCGCCACCGCAAGCGGAGGAATCGCGCTCATCAAAAACGCCTCTGAACTATTCGACGAGACACCATTTTTTGCAATTAGCAAAGCCCAAAAAACCGTCGGCATTCCGGCCAAAGCTATCCATAGCCCAACCAGAAATTTATCAGGGCCGTAAGCTTCGCTGGTCGGGAGGTTCGTCGAAATCATTCCCAATGATAGCCAGTTGACAACCGTCCGCAACTGGTCGCTGGCAGGTATCGATGGGCCCCCTCAAGCATGTCCACTATCGCACGCCAACAAACGCGGATCGATGCCCTGCGCTTGGAACGCCGCCGTCCAGCGATCCTCGACTGGCGTGTCATAGAGCAGCGCATCGTTCGCGTCGGCGATGTGCCAGCCGTGGCGGAGCATTTCACCGTCAAGCTGCCCCGGCCCCCAGCCGGCATAGCCCAGCGCCACGAGCCAGTGCTTCGGCCCCTTGTCCGTCCCGATCACACGAAGGATGTCGATCGTTGCGGTCAGGGCCCAGAGGTTTGAGACTTGCAGGCTTTCCTGCCCGCCCCAATCGAGCGAATGGAGGACGAAGCCGCGTTGCGGTTCCACCGGGCCACCGGCATGGATCGGCACATCGGGCACGCCGCGCGGCTCGATCCCGAACTGGTCAAGAAGCGCGTGCAGCCCCATGCGCGGCATGATCCGCCCGATCCCGATGCCCAGCGCACCATCCTCATCATGCTGGCACATCGCGATGACCGAGCGTTCGAAGCGCGGATCGCCGATGCCGGGCATGGCCAGCAAGAGCTTGCCGGTGAGAAAGGGAGCAGCGTGCTTCATATGACCCGCAAAGAGTTGAGCCGCACGCACGGCAAAGTCCAGCGCCCACTTGCAAATAAAGCCGACTCGAACGAGAGGAGGGGCAACAGCACTTAACCCGGATTCGAAAGGAATTTCCCATGACCATTGCCGTTGGCGAAAAGATCCCCGCAACCAATTTCACCAAGCCCACCGCCGAGGGCCCACAAGGCGTTTCGAGCGACGAATTCTTCAAGGGCAAGCGCGTGGCGCTGTTCTCGGTTCCTGGCGCCTTTACGCCGACCTGTTCGGCCAAGCATCTGCCGGGCTTTGTCGAACATGCCGCCGCGCTGAAGGCCAAGGGCATTGATGCCATCGCCTGCACCGCCGTCAACGACGCGTTCGTGATGGGCGCCTGGGCCAAGGCTTCGGGCGTCGATGACAAGATCACGATGCTGGCCGATGGCAATGGCGATTTCGTCAAGGCAGTCGGGCTTGAGATGGACGGATCGAAATTCGGCATGGGCCCCCGCGGCCAGCGTTTCGCGATGGTCGTCAATGACGGGACGCTTGAGCACCTATTCGTCGAAGGCCCGGGCGAGTTCCGCGTCAGCTCAGCGGAATATATGCTCGAGAACATCTGATCGAATGCCTTGATGCTGTCATCGTCCGCCCGTAAGTGTGGAAGATGACAGATCAAACCAAGGCGCAGACAGGCGCGGCGATTGTCGCCGAACTCGACATTCTGTTCAAGGCCGCAGTGGCGCGGCTCCGTTCGGCCATCGAAATCTATGTTGAAACCGGCACGCCGCCCGATCCCGAGCAGCGCCATGACGGCAGTTTCGCTTATCCCGAAATTCGCCTGCATTATGAAGGCGATGAGGCGAAATCCCCGCCGCTCCGCTCTTTCGGGCGGCTGACCGAACGCGGCGATTATATCTCAAGCGTCACCAAGCCTGCGCTTTTTGGCGATTATCTTGCCGAACAGATCGACATATTGATCGCTGATTACGGCGTTCAGGTGACCGCCAGTCGCGGGCAGCAGGAAATTCCTTTTCCCTATGTCCTCGATGCCAATGACGATCTGGCCGACGTGCGCGCAAAGGATCTCGCCCGCTGGTTCCCGACGACCGAGCTTGCCTATATCGGTGATGAAGTGGCCGACGGCCTGTTTACCTATGCCGAAGGCGAAGCGCGCCCGCTTGCCTTGTTCGACGGCCTGCGGACCGATTTCTCGCTCGCCCGCTTGCGCCATTATACCGGCACGCCGCCCGAGCATTTCCAACGCTATGTGCTGTTCACCAACTATCACCGCTATGTTGATGAATTCGTCCGCTGGGGTTGCGAACAGATCGGCAATGGCGGGCCCTATTCCGGGCTGTCATGCCCCGGCGGGCTGATGATCACCGGACAGACCAACAATCCCGAAAGTGCCGTTGCCGATAGCGCGTGGCGGCGGCACCAGATGCCGGCATGGCATTTGATCGGCCCGGATCGCACCGGCATCACGCTCGTCAATATCGGCGTCGGGCCATCGAATGCCAAGACAATCACCGATCATATGGCCGTGATGCGGCCCGAGGCGTGGCTGATGATCGGCCATTGCGGCGGACTTCGCCCCAGCCAGCGGATCGGCGATTATGTGCTGGCGCACGCCTATCTCCGCGACGATCACGTGCTCGATGATATGCTGCCGCCCGAAATCCCGATTCCGCCGATTGCCGAGGTCCAGCAGGCGCTGGCGCGTGCGGCAGAAATCGTTTCGGGCGAAAGCGCCGAGCATCTGAAAGGGCGCTTGCGGACCGGGACGATCGTGACCACGGACGATCGTAACTGGGAGTTGCGCTATTCGAAGTCGGCGTTGCGCTTCAGCCAATCCCGCGCCGTGGGTATCGACATGGAATCGGCGACGATTGCCGCGCAAGGCTATCGCTTCCGCGTCCCCTATGGGACGTTGCTCTGCGTTTCGGACAAACCGATGCACGGCGAATTGAAGCTGCCGGGGCAGGCCAACCGCTTCTACGAGCGCGCTATCGCCGAACATATGCTGATCGGGATCGAAGCCTGCCAGCAATTGAAGGCCGAAGGCGCAAAGCTGCATAGCCGCAAGCTCCGCGCGTTCAACGAACCGCCGTTCCGGTAGGGAGAATTCGAATTCTTCAGTCTAAATTTTACCGTGTCAGCCTATCGTTTTCCGCGATTGTGACTTATATGCTTGCGGAAGGCGAGGAACAGACATGGCTGACGACTTTTTTGAATGGGTGACGCGACAGCGCGACCAATGGGAAACCGCAATTCCGTTCTATCGGAGCGGTGAAATGACTACACGACTGAACGGCAAAGATACGACTGCTGAGACAATCAATGATTTGTCTAAGAAGATCGAAGAGTTAAATGTGCTGCTTGCGAATCACCAAGATTTAAATTCTGAGAAATCTGTGTAATGAGCAGTGGCATTTTTCTCTTCAAGTTTAGAATTATTTTAAAATGATGCCGCCTTTCAATTTAAATTGATCATTCAATATATTTGCGAAATTATGGGAAGCATCATGTTTTTCTCTTTTTTTATTTTCACGGCAATAAGTTACACTATCGTCGGAGAAGGAAACACAAGTTGCGGTGTATGGATAGATCGTCGACAGGAAAGTCCTGAAAAGGTTTTGCCCGAAGCAGCTTGGGTTTTGGGATTTGTAACGGCGATGAGCAAAGTTGAGGCACGAACACAAACAGGATTGAATTTGACGAAGGGGTTGGTAGGCACCTCGACGGACCATTGGATCGACAACTATTGCGCCAAAAACCCACTCGAAACTATTGACACTGCTGCGAACGCTCTCGTCATCGAATTGCGGCGGCGTGCTGCTTCAAACTCAAACTGAGTTGTCCCGAAGATTTTCCGCTCCCCTAAAAAGGAGAGGAGACCTTGCCATCACCACCCGCAAGTCTTGCCCTTGTTCTGTTGCTGGAGCCACGTCATCAGCGGCTTGAAATAGGCGATCATCGCCGTTCCATCGATTTCGCGCTTGCCGGTAAAGGCTTGAAGCGCGTCGGGCCAGGGCTTCGATGCGCCCATTGCGAGCATTGCGTTCAGCCGGGCGCCGACCTCCTTGTTGCCATAGAAGGAGCAGCGGTGGAGCGGGCCTTTCCACTTCGCAATGTCGCATGCCGCCTTGTAGAACTGGAACTGGAGGATGCGGGCGAGAAAATAGCGCGTGTAAGGGACATTGGCGGGGACATGATATTTTGCACCCGGATCGAAATTGGTTTCATCGCGCGCGACCGGAGGGACGATCCCCTGATATTTGAGGCGCAGGTCAGTCCAGCCCTTATTGTATTGGCCGGTCGCAATCTTGCCCGAATAGACATCCCAGCGCCATTTATCGACGAGCAGGCCGAAGGGCAGGAAGGCAACCTTGTCCATCGCCTGACGGAGCAGAAGCCCGGTGTCCTTATCCGCGCTCGGGACCTTATCAGCATCGAGCAAGCCGATCTGGACGAGATATTGCGGCGTGATCGATAGCGCGATGAAATCGCCGATCGCCTCATGGAACCCGTCATTCGCGCCGTTCAGGTAAAGCAGGGGCTGCTTGTTATAGGCGCGCTGGTAGAAATTATGGCCGAGTTCATGATGGATCGTCCTGAAATCGTCCGCGTTGACCTTGGTGCACATCTTGATGCGCAGATCATCCATATTGTTTACGTCCCAGGCACTGGCGTGACAGATCACCTCACGGTCGGCGGGCTTGGTGATCTGCGAGCGCTGCCAGAATGTTTCCGGTAGAGGCTTGAAGCCGAGCGACGTGTAGAACCCTTCGCCAGTGCGAACCATCTTGACCGGATCATAGCCTTTGGCCTTCAGCAGTTCGCCAGT
>JANLQV010000312.1:0-4716 GCA_031368025.1 Sphingomonadales bacterium
CACGCAGCATTGCGCGCTCGACCGCCTGCGGCTCCTTGACCTTGACCACCATTTCGCACCCATCGAAGACTGTCTTGGCATCGGGTTGAAGCTTGGCGCCAGACGCGAGGTAATCGCTGTCCATCGCGCCGATGCCGAGGCCTGCGCCCGCCTCCACCCACACTTCATGGCCATGCGCAACCAGTTCGCCCGCGCTTTCGGGGGTCAGGCCCACGCGATATTCGTGATTCTTGATTTCCTTGACGGTGCCGACGCGCATGGTGATGTCCTTCGAACAGAAACGTACCGTGCCTATACAGCAGATCGCGGCAAAGAGGTTTCATTTTTTACCGGTTTGACGCAGCCCCGTAAGGCGCGCTTGCCACGGCCTGCCGATTGCGGTTGAGCGCTACGACAACCTGCAACAGGGGAGAGCCGCGCATGAAGATCGCTCAGGGAACCGCTGCCGTCGTAACCGGTGGAGCCTCTGGGCTGGGCCGCGCCACGGCCGAGGCTCTGGCGGCTGCGGGTGCAAAAGTGGCGGTGTTCGATCTGAACGACGAATTGGGCATGCAAGTCGCCAGTGCGATCGGCGGGCTGTTCTGCAAGGTCGACATCACCAGCGAGGATTCGGTCGTCGCGGGCTTCGCAGCGGCGCGCGCTGCGCATGGGCAGGAACGCGTGCTCGTCCACTGTGCGATGGCCAACCGCAAGGGCAAGACCGTCGGGCGCAACCGCGAAACCGGTGGTTTCACGCGGTTTTCGACCGAAGATTACGAATTTGCCGCACAAGGCATTCTGATCGCCAGCTACCGCGTGGCGTCGCTCGCGGCGTTGGGCATGGCCTCGCTCGATCCGCTCGAAGACGGTGAACGCGGCGTGATCACGTTGACGGCATCGGTCGCCGCGCAGGACGCGCAGATCGGGCAAGTGGCTTATGGTTCGCTAAAAGCCGGGGTCAACGGGTTGGTGCTGCCGATGGCCCGCGACCTTTCGGGACTTGGTATCCGCGTCAATTCGATCATGCCCGGGATATTTGCGACCCCGTTGATGCTGGGCGCGAAGCCCCAGGTGCTCGAAAGCCTGGCCGCTTCAGTGCCCTTCCCCAAGCGGCTCGGCAAGCCAGAGGAGTTCGCAAGCCTTGCGCTCGAGCTTGCGCGCAATTCCTATTTCAATGGGCAGTGCATTCGCCTCGATGGTGGCATCCGCATGGCCCCACGATAGTCATCGCGCGTCACGCGAAAACTGTCCGCAGAAGCAGGATTGTCAGGCCTAGCGTGGCATTCCGTGAGGATGTCAGGATTGGTGTCCGTTACGACAAGCTGTCGCGGGGCTGACACTACGCATCCGAGCGAGGCTGTGCCGCGCCAAATTGCGTCGCGCTGATGGAACTGATCAAAGTCTCGTCGGCTGGGATCATGCCGTCGAGCATCAGCATCGCCATGCCATGCACCAACGACCATGCATGGATTGCCGTAAGGCGCTGGTGCGTGTCTGCCGAATCAGGAAGCACCGACGCCACATTGTCACGCAAAACGCGAATCGCCGGGCTTTTGTCGTCCAGAATATCCGTTAGCCAGCCTGTCGCCGGTCTGGTTGACATCATGAGGCGGAAAAGGCCTGGATTGGCCAGTGCAAAACGAACATAGGCCTGCCCCGAAGCCCCAAAGCCCGCGACGCCGCCGCCTGCGGCATCAGCGGCAACGCGCTGTGCGGCTGCGAGTTCGGCTTCGCCACGCCCGCATATTGCGGCAATCAACGCCTGTTTGTCGGGAAAGTGGCGGTAAACTGCCGTTGCACTCACGCCAACCAAACGTGCAACTTCACGCAGGCTGATGTCTTCGCCCTGACGGGTGGCGAACCAGGAAAGCCCGGTTTCAATAAGGGCCGACCGCAAATCGCCGTGATGATAGCCACGGCGGCGTTTTTTAGTGGTGACGCTGTTATCATCCCCATTCATATTATCAGTGTAAACATTGCAGATTCGCAATGCAAGCGAGGGAGATTTTCGGATGGTTGGCGCAGTTAAAGCCCTGATCCGTGATACGGTTTCAAAGGGTGCGACGAAAATTGCCGATTTCAACCGCAACCGGATGAAGTCTGACAAGCCCTCATCTTTGTTACCTCAACCTTGAATTCCCGACCGCCACTGCCGACGGCACTTACGGCCATCAGAGGCGCGCAGCCCGCGTTTCTCCCGATGCACCGTAAATCATGACTTAACTAAAGGCCTACACTCCGCATTCAACAAAATTTCCTAATTTTTCGCCTCCGCAATTGTCGGATCGAAATTTGCAGGAACTCCGCAGCACTGACGGGCGGTTCCTGCGATGACCAGGGGGTTGAATGGAAAGTTTGGGTACGTTCATGGATTCGTCCGAAGTTCCGTCTTCGGACGCCCTGGATGAACTCCAATGCGCCGATCAGACCCGCTCGGCCGATGTCAGTTTCAAATCAAAGCTGGCTGCAGCTTCTCTTCCAATGGTTCTTGCAGCATGTGGTGGGGGTGGCGGGTCGTCAACGACTGCTCCCCCTGCGCAAGGTCCACTGGTTGTCAAACCACAAAGCGACGCTGAAGCAGCCCGATTCCTTCTGCAGTCCCAGTTCTCTGCCGCGGATGATGAGATTGGCGCTGTCAAATCGCAGGGGTATGAGCCGTGGCTCAACGCGCAGATGGATAAAGCCCCAAGTGGCACCGGCACGGCGTGGCTAGCATTGCGCGGCTATGACAAGGTTACCAAGGACGGGTATTACAACAACTATTTTCCCGGAATTCAGATGATCTGGCAGCAGATGCTGGGAACCTCTGATCCGGTGCGCAAGCGAGTAAGTTTTGCTCTCTCTGAATTTTTCGTTGTGGGCTTTTACGGGCTTGATTTTTCCTGGCGAAGCCAGGCCATTGCCCATCATTGGGATCAGTTGAACAGCAACGCGTTCGGCAATTTCCGCAAGCTTCTGGAAGACATCACCCTGAACGCGGCAATGGGGTTCTTTTTGAGCACCCGCGGCAATGAAAAGGAAAACGCCGCGACCGGGCGCCGTCCCGACGAAAATTACGCCCGGGAAGTCATGCAGCTTTTTACCATCGGCTTGAATCAACTCAATCTGGATGGAACCGCGAAACTCGATTCAGCAGGTAAGACGATCGCGACCTTCACGCAGGACGACGTCACTAACCTTGCGCGCGCATTCACCGGCTTTGACTGGGATTCGACAGGCAATGTCGAAACCCCGGATCCCAATGGTGGCAATTACACAATCCAGAGCGACAGCTTCACCCGGCTGCCAATGACTCAAGATCCCGCTAAATGGCGCTACCCTCGCTCAAAGAGCACGCAATCGTCGCTCGCCGCGACGTTCCTGGGAGTCACGATCGCAGCGAACACAGATGGCACAGCGGCGCTGAAAACCGTGCTTGATACACTGTTTAATCACGCAAACACTGGGCCATTCTTTGCCGGCCAGATGATCAAACGCCTGGTCACGAGCAATCCTAGTCCTGCTTATGTCCAACGCATTGCCACAAAATTCAATGATAACGGGTCGGGCACGCGCGGAGATCTACGTGCCGTGTTCAAGGCGATCCTGCTGGATGATGAAGCCCGAGGCCCCGCCGGACTGACGTCCCAGACTTTTGGGAAAATTCGAGAGCCCGCAGTGCGACTGACCCAATGGGCAAGAACATTCGCTGCGACCTCTCCCAGCAACGCATGGGCCGTCAACGACCAAGGCGATCCGTCATACACGATCGGACAACAGCCGCTTGCATCGCCATCGGTCTTTAACTTCTTCAGACCGGGTTACGTGCCTGCGGGGACGGCGATTGCGGCCAACAATCTGGTCGCGCCCGAGTTTCAGCTGGTCAATGAGGTTTCGGTGACGAGCTACATCAACACGATGGATTCGATCATCCAGAAAGGCATCAGCAATACCGACATCAAGGCCGACTATGCCAAGGAAGTGGCATTGGCGGGCGATACCGCTGCACTCACGAACCGCCTTGTTCTGTTGCTGACCGCCAACCAGCTTTCGGATGCGAACCGGACCCTGATCCAGGGCGCGCTTGAGGCCATCAAGCTTGACGGTGTCAACGATGCTGCAATCAAACTGCGACGCGTAACCGTGGGCGTTTTGCTTGTGATGGCATCTTCCCAATATCTCGTCCAGAAATAGGATTCTTTCATGTATATCAGCCATATTCAGGATCTGAGCCGTCGCGCTTTTCTGCGCCGGAGCAGCCAGCTGGCAATGACTGGCACTGCGCTGCCCTTCGCCATGAATCTCGCCGCAATTGGGGAAGCCGCAGCCTTTACCGGCACAGATTACAAGGCGCTGGTCTGCATCTTTCTTTACGGCGGTAATGACTACGCAAACACATTGATCCCCTATGACAGTCCAAATTATGATCTGTACAGCGCCATCCGTGGCGGCGGTCCAGGGCAAACGGCGGGCGGTATAGCGGTCGACCGGAGCAGCCTTTCCGCGACGATCCTGAACCCGGGCAATGGGCAAATCCTGACCAATAATATCCAGTATGCCCTGTCGCCATCGATGACGCGCATGAAACAGCGCTTTGACGAGGGCAAGCTTGCCCTTCAGCTCAATGTCGGGCCGCTACTCGCACCGACCACGATCGCGCAGAACAACAGCCAGGATCGCGCTGCCAACCCGCTTCCGCCTCAGCTCTTCTCTCACAACGACCAGCAATCGACGTGGCAATCCTCGGCACCGGAAGGT
>JANLQV010000343.1:0-6272 GCA_031368025.1 Sphingomonadales bacterium
GATCAAACTCTCAAGTTTGATGTCCGATTATCAAAAGGTGGAATTCCCTCAGATAACCGCTCATTTCAAGGAGCCGTTCCTGCACAATTCTAAATTTACGTATGGATACGTGAATAGAGACATATAGGAACGGCTAATTTAACCGAGTGACCAACGCCTTGAAGCCGTTGGACCCGGGGCCGCCGCCCACATGTCCCTTCATCTAAACCGACAATGAGAAAGAGCGCAAAACGACGACGCCTTTGGTTCCCCCCTTTTACCGGGGTGACCGGACGTCTGCCATGTTGCGGAAGCGGTGGGAAGCAGGTGCTTCTTCGCCGCGACAAGAGGGCCACTAGACGCCGCGTTTCTGCCCGTCAACTCCAATCTTGCAATTTTGTTTCAAAGCCCGGATCGGGCGAAAATTCGATTTTCATAAATGCGGCGCTAAGGAAACCGTGTGAGCACATTTGAATCACCCATTGAGCAAGGCTTTTCAGCGCGCGTGCGGAGCGCGGTTTTCTGGCGTTCCGGCAGTCAGATCGCGGCGCAGCTTGTCATGTGGGCGGCAACAATCATCGTCGTCCGGCTGCTCGATCCCCATGATTACGGGCTGTTCGCAATGACCCAGGTCGTCCTCGTGCTGTTCAACTTCTTGAATGGCTACAGCTTTGCCTCCTCGCTGATCCAGTCCGATTCGGTGGACGAAAAGCGAATCGCGCAGGTGTTCGGCCTGCTGATTCTCCTCAATGCCGGGCTTGCCGTGGTACAATTCGTCACCGCGCCGTTTGCCGCTGCCTATTTCAAACAGCCCGTCGTCGCTGATATGCTGCGCATCCAGACACTGCTCTATCTGGCAACGCCATTCATTGCCTTGCCTTCAGCGCTGCTTGCCCGCGGCCTCGATTTTCGGAATCAGGCAAAGGTTAACATGGCGTCCGCGTTCGTTGCCGCAGGGACTGCACTGGGATGCGCCATGTCGGGCCTTGGCCTCTGGACACTGGTGATCACACCGATCGTGATGTTCGCCACCCGCGCAATCGGTTTGACAATTGCCGCGCAGCTTCTGGTCTGGCCGAGTTTCGACTTTCGCGGTGCCGGTTCGATCCTGAGTTTTGGCGGGGCGTTGATGCTCTGCCAGTTCTTCTGGATCATCCAGAGCCAGGCCGACATTTTCATCGCGGGCCGCCTGTTCGACCCGCGTGACCTTGGGCTTTATGCAGAGGCCCTGTTCCTGACCCAGATATTCACCGCCAAGTTTGTGCCGCCGCTCAACGAAGTCGCGTTCCCGGCTTATGCCGAACTCGACAAATCCGGCGGCATGGTTGGCAATGCATTTGCCACATCGGTGCGGATGACAATGTTTGTCGCCTGTCCGCTTTACCTCGGCATGGCCGCAGTCGCGGAACCGATGATCGCCACGCTGTTTGGCCCCAAATGGATGGAAATGGTGCCACTTGTGCGGATGCTGGCCCTCGCCATGCCATTCTTCGCGATGCAGATCATTTTCTCCCCGGCGACCAACGCGCTGGGCAAGCCCGGCATTTATGTCCGGACAAGCCTGGTCAATGCGATCATCATGACAACAGCTTTCGCGATCGGCGCGCCCTATGGCGTGTCGGGGCTGGTTGGGGCATGGCTCATTGGCGCACCACTGATGCTTGGCATAACCATCCTTTTATCACGCCACGCCATCGGGACAGGCGGGAGGGCGCTGTTCGCCGCAGTCTGGCCGAGCGCCTTGTCTGCAGTCGTTATGGGCGGGGCCGTCCATTATGCCAGCCCAATAACGGCTAGCCTTCCGGCCCCCGCAGCGCTTGCCCTGCTGGTTACCCTTGGCGGCACGCTCTATTTCGGCCTGTCCTGGTTATTGGACCGCACGGCGATCTCGGGCCTCTTTCGCATGTTCACCGCGCGACGGACAGCAAGCCGGCGCTAAACCGGATCGGCCCAGGGATCGTAATTCCCGAAGCTCCAGACATTGCCTTCGGGATCGCGCGCGGAATAGTTGCTGCCGCCATAATCCTGTGCGGTTGGTTCCATGAAAATATCGGCGCCGGCCGCACGGGCACGGGCGGCATGCCCCTCCACATCGTCGATCACGACATAGGGAATCTGGGTATTGCCGCCAGCCTCCCTTACCGTCTTGAGGCCCGCCAATCGGGTATAGTCGCTTTTCCCATAGGTCGATAACATGATCATGTTCCCGTCGAGGACGAGTTGGGCGTGCTGGATGATGCTTGAGTTCTCTTCATCGACAAGGACCGCGCGTTTTTCAAACCCGAACGCCTTGCATAGAAATTCGATCGCAGCGGGTGCGTCTTCATAAAGAAGGTTCGGAATGATTGCGGGACGAACGGTCATTTGAGTCTCCTTTTTGCGGTTGATGCAGCCATGATATGCCCGAGCCTGGCTTCACGATTGGATCAAACGCACCTCAAGCCTCGACAAAGCCACCATCGCCGGGCACTTGCTGCCTGACAAGTGCAGCAGGCGTCATCCCCGCAAGCTCGTTGAATTCGCGGATCATGTGACTCTGGTCACAATAGCCTGCTTCGGCCGCCAGTCCGGCCCAGCCTTCCGTATCTGCGCCATTGCGGATCAGTTTCACCGCTCGGTCGAATCTCAGCACTCTTCGATAGCTTCGTGGTCCCACGCCGACGACATCGCGAACGCGATCAGAGAGATGTTTGCGACTCCATCCGATCCTTCGGGCGATGTCCATAATGTCCCCGCCCGGCTGCTTCAGAAGCTGGAGCGCCGCCATCTGCGACGGTGCCAGTTCGGGCCGCGCGACAAAGCGCGCCAGCAGTTCCGCCTCAAGCAGCGCGATCCGTTCGCGACAATCACGCACGCCCGCAAGCCATCCGCCAAGGTCGGTCGCGGCGGCACCCAGCAAAGCTTCAAGCGGAATCGTTCGGTCAACCAGTTCCGACATCGGTACACCGATCAGCCGCCGCAGCGCCGCCAGCGAAATTTCGATCTGGATGCCCCGCTGCTCGCCCGATGACCAGGATAGCGCCGGTCGCAAATGGAACCCTGCGACAAATGCCCGTCCGGTGCCAAGCCGGATCAGTTCGCCATTGCCCGCCGTGATTTCAATGGGCTCCCCCAGATTGATAATCAACACGCCTTCACCGTGCGGCAATTCGCGCCGGGTGGTGAAACCCGCAGTCCGTTCGGCATAGTCGGTATAACCGCCAACAAGATCCGTCAGTGCCCCTGACGGTGTAAAGCGCTGCATCTCCCAGCGATTGATTCCGTCGTCATGGGCGTCGACCCTTAGGAGGCGTGCCGCATCCGCCATCAGGCGCTCTGGATATACTCGCGCATTGCGGCCGCCTCACCCTCGATCCGGTCGATCCGATATTTCACCAGATCGCCGATAGAGACAAACCCTATCGCTGTATCTCCCTCGGTTACGGGAAGGTGCCGGATACGACGCCGGGTCATGAGCGAGAGGGCCGTCAGCACCGGACAGTCCGGTTCAACCGTAATGGCGGGCGAGATCATCACATCTCCGACGCGTTGATCGAGCAGCTTGGCACCCTCTCGAGCAAGTCCGTAGAGCACGTCGCGTTCCGAAAAAATGCCGCAGACCTTGCCGCCGTCAATGACCGGTAATGCGCCAATCCGCTTCTCGGCCAGCAGCGCGACCGCGTCCGCCACGCTCGCTCCGCTGGAAACGGATAGCACCTCATTGCCCTTTGACTGGAGTATTGCCCTGATCGTCATGGCCCAGGCCCTCCTCTCTCTTGTTCCATCTTGCTGAATTTGATGCCCGGGTTCAAGGGGAAGCATGGATATTCGAACATCAAATCTGGACAATCCGGGATACGCCACCTTTGCATGGGGGCGTTACAAGGCACTGATGTGGTGGATGTCGTGCGCGTCTGCAGTCGCCGTTATTGCCGGACTTGGTGTTTTGCGCTGGATCATCGGGCCGATCCCGTGGCCAATGCTGATTGCGACCGCAGGCGGCATCTTCTTCTCGGTTCTGCTTGCTGCCGCGTTGATGGGGCTGGTTTTCCTCAGCTCTGGCAGCGGACATGACGAAACCATCGCCGATCCGTTCGATGGCGAAGAAGATCCGAAATGAGCAAAAATGCCGACCCGATCCTGCGGGTTGTGCCGCAGCACCGCGACATCAACTCGAACGGCCATATCTTCGGCGGCTGGGTGTTGTCCCAGATGGACATTGCGGGCGGGATCATCGCCAGTAATGTTTGCCAGGGTGCCTGCGCGACAGTCGCCATCGAAGCGATGGAATTCATTGCCCCGATTCTCGTGCGCGATGTGATCTCGATCTATGGCGAAGTGGTGCGACGCGGGCGAACATCCATGGCGATCAAACTGGAAGTCGTCGCGACACGTGATCGCGGCGCGAGCGAAGTGAAAGTGACCGAAGGATTGTTCACTTTTGTCGCGCTCGATGAAAACCACAGGCCAAGGGCGTTGCCCCCAGCCTGATCAGAGACGGCGCGCCAGCGTGTTTGCGGCCACGAGTGCGGCAATTCCGAACGGCACGAATACCAGGAAAACAAACGGGCCGACCCGGATAGCAAGGCCTGGATCGACCCCATCTCGGAACCCCAGCGCCGCTGCCATCGCGCCCGCTCCGGCGGAACCGAATGCACCGCCAATCAATTGGGCAGTTGGAATGGCGGTCGAACCTGCATCGCGTTCATCATCGTCGAGACTGGCGATGATCGCCTTGGCGATAAATGCCCAGCACAGTCCAAAGCCCGATCCGAGTAACACCATCGCGACCGCCACAATGACAGGAGACGCACGCGGCACGGCCCAACTTGCGAAAATCATGCCGATCAGAATGATCGCAACTCCGAGCCTCAGCCAGAGCGCGTCATGCCCGGCGCCACCACGTGAGACGAGCAATGCGGTCAATGTCCAGCCGGCCGCGATGCCACCAACAATGAAACCGGCCAGGAGCGGTGACAGGCCATGGATCGCCTGGAGAAAGGCCGCCCCGTAAACACTAAAGCCAATCGCCGCCGCTTCGGCCGCAAAGATGATGAAATAACCTTGCCCGGCTGAGGTTCGCAGATTCCCGGCCTCGCGCGGGAGCAGGCGCACATCGGCCTGATGATCGACCCGGAGAAGTGTGAGGAAACCGATCGCGCTTGCAATGACCAGCGCGACGGCAACGAGCGTGCTGGTCGCAAGCGCCACCGAACCCAGTGATGTCACCGACGCCATGAGGATGGCCAATTGGAGAACCGGGACGCCTTTCGGCGCATCTCCTGCGCCATCGGGGACCGCAAAGTAGCGGATGAACGCGGCGAAGACGATCGCCTGCGCGGCAAAAGCCCAGAACAATGTGCGCCAATGCTCGCCGCTTGCGAACAGCCCGCCCAGCAATGGGCCAAGCAGGGTCGCTATCCCCCAGACAGCGGAAATCGCGCCGAACACGGCCGGCCAGACCCGCTCGGGGAAATTCTTAGGAATGGAGATGTAGCACAAGGCAACAATCGCACCGGCGCCGACCCCCTGGATGAAACGCCCCGAGACGAAAAGCGGCATGCTGGGCGCAAGCGCCCCCAACGTGCAGCCGATGGCATAGACCAGCGCAAACATCATGGTCATTCGTCGCAAACCGAAATCGCCAGCCAGCCGCGCCGCGCAAGCGCTCGCCATGATCGACCCGACCAGAAATGCGGCAACGGTCCAGCCGAACCATTCATAGCCTCCGATCGCCCGCGCCATACTGGGCATGATCGTCACCGTCACCAGTGTATCCGCCGCATTGAGCCAGATTGCGAGGCACATTAGCGCCAGAAGGGGTGCAAAGGGGGCGGAGCGGAGTTCGGTCCAGGGATTGGCAGTTGTCATGGCGCCGCCTTAGGTGAGCGACGCACAAAGAAAAACCCCGCCGGATCGCTCCAGCGGGGTTTGTCCAACACGATTGTGGAAGCCGGGAGCCTATTCGGCTCCGTCCTCCACAGTCTCTGGCGTATGAATAACGGCAGCCAGGGCATCGTCGCCGGTATCGGCTTCGATCGGCTGGCGCAGTTCAGCGGCGTGCTCTTCAGCCGCAGTCTTCGGCGCGATCAGGCTTTCCTGCCATTCACGCTGCTGAACGCGAAGCGCCACATCGCGCGATGTGGCCGCGACGCGGAGGCGGCTCATGCCCGCGCCCGTGCCAGCCGGGATCAGGCGGCCCACGATCACGTTTTCCTTCAGGCCGATCAGTTCATCCTTCTTGCCTTCGACCGCCGCCTGGGTGAGCACCCGAGTGGTTTCCTGGAACGATGCGGCCGAGATGAACGAACGCG
>JANLQV010000358.1:0-6491 GCA_031368025.1 Sphingomonadales bacterium
CTAACGATGGTCAGCGAGGCGGCGCTTGCCGGCGTGATCCGTCACCAAAGCCTAAGTCATTGGGCAGACAGCCTCGCGACCTCCCTCGGCCTTGTGGGTCTCGCCGGTCAGATTGGCTTCGCATTGATGCCCACCTTTACGAGCACGAAATTCCGGCTCGGGTTGCCGAGATAGTGGGCTGCAGATATGCGCTACGACATCATAAGCGTAAGGCGTAGTTTAAGGGAGCGTCCGACGTCAATACTGCCGAAATGTCGTTGTGAGCGAACAAGAGCGCGTGAATCGCGTCGCGGCTGCAGCCACTGACTTTTCGGTCGTTCAAGCGGTCGAAACGCCTCCCTTTTAGCTGCCGTACATTCACGCGACATCTGTGGGCGGATGGAAAGCAAAGGTGGACGTTTTCCATTCCATATCCCAATCCCTAAGCGCCCATTCGCCATGGATCAACGCCGACTAGTGAGCAAATGGCATTTCGTGCCGATACAACCTGCCTCTTCGGAGGATCCACTCGGCGACGAGCAGGTTTATGATCCAAGCTGCTCCCATGAGCAGAGCACGCGGTAATTCCCCGGGCAATCCGACGGCCAAAACCCAAGGTAGTTGTGTAAGTGCCTGCGTCCCCGCGCCCAGACCGATCGCGTAACTGCGCATCATCCAATTACGATGCCGATCGAAGTCCCGCCGACGGATCGAGTCGAGCCCGAAGACTAGGCAGAAGAGCATGCCGAAGCCGAAAATCAATCGGAAGCAGTAGAGCGCAAACCCATCATTCTCCGCGTAGGGGTAGAACTGATTCATCCAAAGGCCCGACATTGATGTTATCATTCCGCAAGGAACCAAAATGCGGCCTGCCAATCGATGCCAATGGGCGTTAGTGCGGAGAAACCTTGGCCAAAACTGAAAAGCTCCAATAACTCCGAACAAGCTAGCGCTTATGATATGTACGCTGACCGGTATCGGTGAGGCCATGAAGCGAGCATTTTGGGGTGTAATCTGCTCGCCGCTCGCAAGTCCGAACAAACGACCAGCACCTGCAAGAACGGGAACTAAGTTCAACCCGATCAGCAAAACTGGTACAAGCCAACCGGTTCCGGTCTGGGAAGTTTTGGGTTGCAATGATGGTCTCCCAATGAAGCACTGTGGTGCGTCGAGTGCGCCACTATCTTCGAGTATCCGATGCTTTTGGGGTCGCTACCTGCATCCTTGACGGCCGCAGGTAGCAAGGGCTGTAAGACAATTTGGGGTCTAAGTTCTGGCGAAAGTGGGTCTAAAATGACCAACCGATGCCAATGCCGCCAACGAATTGGTCTGGACTCCCTGCGCCTTTGACGATGGGGCTGTCGGCGAAGCTTCCTGCGAGCCGCTTGTATGCACCAATACCAAACAGCGACCAGCGCTTATCAAGGGCATAGCGGGCGGACACCGACGCACCGACATCCTTGATTCCGCTCTTGGCATTGAAGGTTGGCAGGCCGCTAGCAATTGAACCTGCGGAGGTTACCGTGAAGTAATTTCGAGCATATTCGCCACTGGCATAAGTTGCAGTCACGTCGCCAACGAGGCTGAGTCTTGGGCTAACCGACCAGGCATAGCGCGCGCTCGCAGCACCCAACCAACCTTTGTGCACCCCGCTTACATCTTGCGCGCCCTGGATCGCGAGGCGGATGCGGTCCTTACCAAAAACAGGCCGCGAGATGGCTGCGAAAACGCCAACTTCAACGGCATCTTTGATTGTGCCGAGGCGCGCGACAGCGCGAGACTGAATGTCTCTCCCGCGTTTTGGAGTTATGTTGATAACGGGACCAAACTCCAATCCTTTGTTATCAAGCACATTGGCCCGGAGCGTTGGCCCTTCAAATGCTAGATATCGATTGCCATCGTTGATCCGCCCGATGACGAGCGGAACAATCTGCTGTTCGTCGGCCCCCTCATATTCAGGAACGTAGGCCGCTCCGGCAACGACAGTGCCATGAACACCTGTGTCCTGAGCTTTCGCCGCCGTATTGATTGTTGCCGTCAAAGTGAGAGCTAGGAGAGTTGTAAAAGTCTTCATATTGGTAGTCCTTGGTTACGTTGTGGAAGTGCGAAGAAATGCGATCCCCGATGCAAGGCATTGGGAAACTGGTTTGAAATGGTGGATGGAATTCAGCGCCGTTTACGGCATCGGCTAAAGCGACCGTGGACAATCATTCTCTGGCAAAATGCGGTTTCTTGCGCCGGGCGAAATTAAGTCAGGGCATCGTTCTGCGCGAACAAACCGAGTGCAGGAGCGGCTTTTATAAATCGACCTTGTTGCCAGGCCGCCCATAGCACCGCGATGCCAACTATTGTACAAATTGCGAAGGCTGGCACTGAAGCTTCCGGCCCGAATGCGCCGCCAGTAAGCCAATTGGGGACATCGCTTCTTGCTGTGCTCGTTGCGATCGAAGGTCCGAAGTCTCCGCCCGAGGCATTAGCGCCGAATAGATAGCCTTGGGTGAAATTCCACCCTGCGTGAACCCCAATCGAAACCCAGAGCCTGCCGGTCAACGCGTAGAAGGAGCCGAGCATGATGCCGGCTTCGATAGCAACGCAGGCAGTGGTGAATAATGTAGCACCTGGATTGGCAATATGCCCGACTCCAAACAGCAGGCTTGAAGCGATAAAGGCCACGAGCGGTCCAAAGGCGCGCCATACCAACCGCAAAACCACGCCGCGTACGATCACTTCTTCCAATACGCCCGATTCAATTGCCAGTCCTGCACCGCGCCACGCCGACGCGGGTCCGTGATACGTGATGTCATAAAGGCCGCTTGCGATCATGATTGCCATTACGGCAGCGAACATGATCAAGCCGGTTGCCAGCCCGGCAAGAATTCCAAATGGTGCCGCTGTCAGGGCGAGCTCGCTTGGCCGGCGCCTCTCTCCCAGTCGCACGAGCAATCCATAGGCGCAAAGCACGATCAACGCGCCGCTGACCTTGGCTAGAAACTGATACACTGGCTGTTTTGGCAGAGAATGCGAAAGCGCCTCCATCCCCGGCCCAAAAGCCAATACGATCGCAAATATCATGACGACCATCCAGCACAGGCTTCGCAACGGAAGCCACTTTCCAGGCCGCAAAATGCGTTGGTCGTCGAGAACAGGCTGCATGCCCCAGTCCAATGTAAACACTAGGAGGTCCCTTCCTCTGCACGATTGGAAAATTGGATTGAGCCAATGTCTGCTGTCGGAAAGGCCCCTCGCATGCTGACAATGCCTGCCGCCAATGCAAACATTGCACCCATACCGAGCGCTATCCGCGGAGCGAGAGTTGCTGAAGCCAGCGACAGAAGCGTCGCTACAAGGAGTGCGCCCATCGTTTGTCCAGCAAGTCGTGCAGTCGCCTGCATTCCGCCAGCTGCGGCGCTACGCTCGGGAGGTGCCGCCAAAAACAGGTTTCGGTTGTTCGGAACCTGAAACAGACCAAAGCCGATGCCGCAGATCATTGTACATCCCGCAAGCGGCAAGACGCTCTCGTCAATTGGCCAGAATGCGGCAGCACCCAGTCCAACGGCTAAGGTGGCACCTCCTACCGCACAAAGAGATCCTGTCGGATGCCGATCCGCAGCCTTGCTCGCGATGGTACTGGCAACGGCCACAGCCAATGGCCAAGCGATCATGACCATTGCTGTTGATGCGGCGCTACGGCCAAGCCCCAACTGCAAGTAAATGGTCAAAGCGACTATCCCAGCCGCTTGAGCCGTGAAGCAGAATATCGACGCCATCACTGATAGGCGAAATTGCGTCATGGCCAGCAGATCGAAGGGAATAAGCGGCGCATGCTTTGGTTTCTCTCGGCTCACGAGCCGTGCAAAGCACGCCACTCCGATCATGGCGAAACATGCCGCAAGCGGAGGCCACCAGGTCGCCAGGTCCGCCGCGACCACGAGCAGAGCGGCCGCGCTGGCATACAGCGCCATACTCGACAGATCGATCGAACTGCTGGTCGGTGTATCCGCCGGCACGAAGAAGCCAGCAAGAAAGGCGGCCATGCCTATCGGCAGGTTGACGATGAATATCCATTGCCAGCTCAATTCAGATAGTAGGAGACCGCCGACCGCCGGTCCTGCTGCTGAACACAGAGCCACGGTAAGCGCATTCCATCCAATTGCTTTGCCAAGGAGATCTGTCCCCAGCGCTAATCGCAAAAGCGGGATACCAAGCGACATAATCCCTGCACCCCCCAGCCCTTGCAGGAAGCGAGCAGCGACCAATAGCGGCAGTGTAGGTGTCAGCGAGCATAACAGTGACGCACCGCCGAACGTTGCAACGCCAAGCAAGAACAGTCGGCGATAGCCGAACCTCTCTGCGGCGTGTGCGCAAGGCAAGAGCCCGACCAACAGCGCGAGCTGATAAGCGCTGACAACATGGATCGAACGGGCAGCGCTGACGCCCAGCGAATTTGCAATTGTTGGCAAGGCAATGTTGACGACACCGGCATCAAGCACAACCATGGCCATAGCAGCCAGCACCGCAATGGTCGCGGCGCGCCGTCGACGAATGGCAACGATCATGACGTTGGCACCGTCCAACATCCATCGGACTCGACGAAACGGGTGATTTGCCTTTCCTGCTGGTCTTCGTGGCGAAGATCGCGCTCAGTAAAGCGGAACAGCAATGACGAATCGTCCAAGCACCGCGTGTCATGAATATCGCCGGGCAGATAGGCACGCGCTTCGCCAGCGATCAGCAGCGTGAGGTCGCGCTGCACGAGACGGATCACTCCATCTGGGCCCATTATCTTCGCATAGGTTCCGATCTCGAGCGCACCTGATTGCACAGCGTAAACGACCCACGCCCTGCCGTGATCATGCGGGGGCCTATACAATGCTGACGGTTCGGTGTGAGCGAGCAGCATGAAGCCATGTTCTGGATCCCGAAAGAGTTCGCGCGATGCGGGTCGTTCTGCAAGGAGGTCTGCCAACCATTGCTCGCGCGGGTCAGCACGCATCAGTGCCGTCAACTGCGCTCGGCATTCGCCAACCAGTGCCGTGCTGATTGGCGACCAAGCTGAGCGCATAGCGTCTGCAAAAGCATTCAACGAATCGTCCATCTCAATTCCTTCCACGTCCAAGAGGTGGAATCGATTTAGGAGGAAGATAGACATGGCGACAGGCGCATTGATTGCACTCTATTATTGCGTTTGGCGCTATACCAAAATGAATGCATGGACTATGGTCGGGCATGGTGCTGCCAGATCTCAATCTCCTTCACACGCTCGATGTGCTGCTTTCGGAAGGCAGCGTAACGAGCGCCGCACGAAAACTGCACCTCAGCCCTTCCGCCATGAGCCGTGCCCTTGCACGCCTTCGCCTCGTTACCGGTGACCAATTGCTTGTGCGCGCGGGGCGCGGGCTTGTGCCAACGGTCCGTGCAACCGAAATGCGCGAGAAGGTCGGCGCGCTGGTGAGCGATGCGCACGCCTTGCTGCGGCCGACAGACCGGCTCAATCTCTCCACGCTGGAACGCACCTTCACCCTCCGTTCGAGCGACGGATTTGCGGAAACTTACGGTCCGTCGCTGATCCGCAAAGTGCGGAATGAAGCGCCGGGGATACGGCTTCGCTTCGTGCGCAAGCTCGACAAGGATAGTGCAGGGCTGCGTGACGGGACCTTTGATTTGGAAACGGGCGTGGTGGATGAAGCGATTGGGCCAGAAGTGCGCGCTCAAGCACTGTTTTCAGATCGCTATGTCGGCGTGGTGCGCGGCGATCATCCTCTGCGGTCTCTGATCATGACTGTTGAACTCTATTCCCAATGGGATCATGTCGTCGCTTGGCGCCACGGTATGAACCTTGGTGTAATCGATGACGCGCTCTTGGAGCGATCCCGGAAACGTGAGGTCGTTGCAAGTGTCGATGGCTTCTCGGCGGCGCTCGCGCTGGCTCGTGGGACAGATCTCATCGCGACTGTGCCGGAACACCACACAGCGGGCCTGCGCAGCGGCATGTATAGTTTTCCTGTTCCGCTGCCAGACTACGAATTCACGATCTCGCTGCTTTGGCACCCGCGGTTAGATGGCGATCCCGCTCATCGATGGCTTCGAGAATGTATTCGAAACACTTGCAGAACAGTGGTCGCGCAGTCACATGACACAGACAGGCCAGACGTCGTTATTCCGACTTGACTGGCTATTGCTTAATTTGGTGATTTTTGGGGTTCAAAAAAGCCGTCTCAAATCGCCAACATTGCAGCCATTCAGCCTATCCAAACGCGTCCCTGATTCCTGCCCTTTATTAAGGTGCGACTCTTCGAGCCGAATGGCTGCAACAATCGAACATGGTCGCGCGCGTGGTTAAACGCGACAGGCGTGCATGCACCGGCAGCGGTATGGCAGAAAGTGCCATTCCTTTGACGTATCGGCCAAATGACTCGCTTCCTATTTGATCTCCCATGAAATCGAGAAGGAATCGGAAAAGTGGCTGACAATAAGAATTTTGCTGCAAAGATACTTTCAGCGTTCGCACTGAT
>JANLQV010000362.1:0-3126 GCA_031368025.1 Sphingomonadales bacterium
GGTCATCAGCAGGAAGGGCAGGAAGGCCTTTTTCTCCTTCGCATAAAGGCCGGGTGCAATGAAGCGCCAAAGCTGCGTCGCGATCACGGGAAAGGCGATCATCAGGGCTGCGAAGAACGCGACCTTGATCTCGGCAAAAAAAGCCTCGAAAATGTCGGTATAAATGATCTTGCCCTGCCCGGCCTTGAGCAAAGGCTGGACCAGAAACGCAAAGATCGGACGCGCGATATAAAGGCAACCGACAAAGGCCGCACCCAGCGCGGCGACGCTCCACAACAGGCGGCGGCGCAATTCGATCAGATGATCGATCAGGGGGGCTTTGGAATCGTCGAGGTCCTTCAAGGCGTTGCGCCTTCTTCAGCCGGAGCGACGGGTGCCTGGGGCTCGGGCGGCGCCACAGCCGGATGTTCCGCCATGATCTTGGCGTTTTCCTCGGCCCACTTTTTTTCCATTTCGGCCAACTCTGCCTCGCGCACCATTTCATCGAAGCCGGAGCGGAACTGCGCCGCAACGCGCTTCGCCTTGCCCGCCCATTGCCCCAGCATGCGCAGCACGCGCGGCAAATCCTTGGGACCGATCACGACAAGCGCGACAATGGCCACCAGCAGCAATTCGGTGGGCGCGACGTCAAACATCGGTTTTCAGGTCAGACTTGCTTGTCGGTCTGCTTTTCGGCCTCGATGACGGTCGGTGCCGGCTGCGCCTCGATCTTGGTCATCGGCTTGGGCGTATCGTCATCGTCAGCCATGCCCTTCTTGAAGCTCTTGATCCCCTTGGCGACGTCACCCATCAGGCCCGAAACGCGGCCACCCCCGAACAGGAGAAGCACGACAAGCGCGAGCAGAAGGATGTGCGGAAGACTGAGGCCCATGATGTATCTCCTTGAGCGGCCAACGCGGCGCGCATGAGTGTTACCGGAACCCTCCGGCATTGGATGCAATGGAACGTATTTAGTCGCTCTCGTCGACAGTTTCCAGTTGATCTGCATCATTGCCTTGCATTTCGAGCGCATCGAACGCCAGATCGACCGGATCGAGGAGCCCTGCGGCCCTCAGATCGTCGATCCCGGGCAGGTCCCGCCTGTTCTCCAGCCCGAAATGGGAGAGGAAACCAGCCGTCGTCGCATAGGTCAGCGGGCGCCCCGGAACTTCGCGCCGTCCGGCGGGGCGCACCCAGCCTGCTTCCATCAGCACGTCGAGCGTGCCTTTCGAGATCTGCACGCCGCGAATCGCCTCAATCTCGGCGCGGCTGACCGGCTCGTGATAGGCGATGATCGCCAACGTCTCGATCCCCGCGCGTGACAGTTTACGTGCCTCTTCGCGCTCGCGGCGTAAGATGTGGGCCAGATCGGGTGCCGTCTGGAACAGCCACCGCCCGCCACGCTCGACCAGGTTGATGCCCCGCCCTTCATAGCGCATGCCCAGATCGCGCAGAGCGCCCTTCACATCGGCATCCGCGCCAACATAGGCCGCAATCTCGGTAATTGTCAGCGGCTCGGCGGCTGCGAACAGCGTCGCTTCGACTGCACGGGTCAGGTCTTCGGCCGGATCGATCATGTCGCTTTCACCATCAGCGGTGCGAACGCCTCTTCCTGCCGGAGCTGGATCTTGCCCTGCCGCGCCAGTTCGAGCGTCGCGACGAAGCTCGATGCCAGTGCCGAGCGCCTGAAGCCCGCATCGTCGGTCTCAGGCAGGAAGCGCTCGATCGCCATCCAGTCGATTGCGCTGCCGACCAGCCGTGCGATCCTTTCGATCGCATCCTCCAGCGTCATGACATGGCGCCGCGCCACGATGTGAAAGGCTGGCATCGCCCGCGCCTTCACTTGCCCATAGGCCTGGATCAGATCAAAAATCTGCGCGTCCCAATGCGCCTTGCGCGTGACCCGCAGCCCTTCCGGCACGCCGCGCGCAAAGACGTCGCGGCCAAGCCGGTCCCGCCCCATGAGCCGCGCGCCGGCCTCGCGCATCGCGTTGAGCCGTTCGAGCCGCAATTGCAGGCGCAGCGCCAGTTCTTCCGGCGATGGATCGACATGCGGTTCACGCGGCAGCAGCAGGCAAGATTTGAGATAGGCCAGCCACGCCGCCATCACGAGATAGTCGGCCGCAATCTCGAGCTTGAGGGCTTTCGCATTGTTGATGAAGTCCAGATATTGCTCGACCAAAGCGAGGATCGAGATTTCCCGAAGGTCGACCTTCTGGTTGCGGGCCAGCGCCAGCAACAGGTCAAGCGGGCCTTCCCAGCTTCCCAGTTCAAGCGTCAGCCGGTCATCGTCGGGCGGCCCGGCAAATTCATCCATGATGAGCTGCTCTTCCATTCAGGCGACAAGCTGCAACAAGGCATCGCGCTTGGCAAGCAGCTCTGCCAGTTCCGCAACGTCCGGCGCGGTGCCAACCGTCGCCATTGCCCGCGCGAGCCGTGCCATGCCCTTGGCAGAAAGCTCCCCAACCTTGTTTGCAATCGACGCCATTTCGTCCATCCGGCCCCAGCAATTGAGCGCAGCATCGCATCCGGCCACAACACAATCGGCCGCAAGCGCCCCGATTTCGCCGTCCAGCGCCTTCATGTCGAGATCGTCGCTCATCAGGAAGCCATCAAAACCGATCCGGCCGCGAATAATCTCCCCGATGATGACCGGGGAGAGCGTCACGCAGCGTTCTGTATCCCATGCATCGAAGATGATATGCCCGGTCATCCCCATTGGTGCCGCGTTGAGTGTGCGGAACGGTTCGAGATCGGTCTCAAGCGTGGCATCATCAGCGCTCACGACCGGCAGTGATTTGTGACTGTCAACCACCGCGCGGCCCTGCCCCGGCATATGCTTCACAACCCCGACGACTCCGCCCGCGCGCAGCCCATCGAGCACCGCGCGACCGAGCGCTGCCACTTGCATCGGTACGCCGCCCAGCGCCCGATCGCCAATCGCCGGATGCGTTTCCGGCACGCGGACATCGAGCAGCGGCAAGCAATTGACCGTGATCCCAACCTCCGCCAGCGTCAGCGCAATCGCCTTGGCATTGATCCGCGCGGCTTCGATCGCGGTCATCGGCGCGATCCGGTAGAGCCGGTCGAACGCTTCTCCCGGGGGAAACGCCGGCCAGACTGGCGGCTGCATCCGGGCGACGCGTC
>JANLQV010000372.1:0-3484 GCA_031368025.1 Sphingomonadales bacterium
CGCCAGCGTTTCTTCGGGCGCCAGCCTTGATCGGACCAGCATCGGGATTTCGGCCTTGTCCGCTAATCTGGGCCTGTCTCTCGATCTACTGGCCGACATCATTCGCAACCCGGCCTTCGCGCCGGGCGAGGTCGATCGCGTGCGCACGCAGCAACTGGCAGGGATTGCTGCGGAACTGAAAGAACCGAACGCGATTGCAGCGCGCGCCTTGCCAGCGCTGCTTTGGGGCAAGGATCATCCCTATGCCGTTCCGGGAAGCGGAACCGGCGATGCATCGGTTGTGAAGACGCTGAGCCCGGCCGCGCTCTCTGCTTTCCACGACCGCTGGCTGCGACCGGACATGGCGAAAATCTATGTGGTCGGCGATGCGACGCTGAAGGGGTTGATGCCGCTTCTGGAAAAGAGTTTTGGTGACTGGAAAGCGCCGCGCGAGGCTGCACCTGTCAAGAATTTCAACGCGCCAATCCCGGCGCCACGTCCGCGTATTATCCTGATCGACCGTCCCAACGCGCCACAATCGACCATTTCCGCTGGAGTCGTGCTGAGCCAATCAGGCCGCGACGATCTTGTGAACCTCAGGGCCGCGAACGATGTGTTTGGCGGATCGTTCCTCTCTCGCATCAATACTGACCTGCGGGAGACCAAGGGCTGGTCATATGGCGTTGCCAGTCGCGTCGGGTCGGAGGAGAATCGCGTGACGTTCAAAATCAGCGCACCTGTTCAGGCCGATCGCACCGGGGATTCGATTCGTGCCCTGCAATCGCAGCTTGCCGACTTCTCGGGCAAGAGCGGGATTACGGCGGCTGAACTGGAACGGACCGTCAATGGCGATATCCGCGAACTGCCGGGAAGTTTCGAAACGTCGGGAGCCGTTCTTGGAAGCATTGAGCGGATCGTCACACTTGGTCGTCCCGACAATTATTACGAGATATTGCCGCAAAAATATCTTGGGATGACGACAAGCGGCCTGGATCAAGAATTCCGTAGGGTCATCGATCCAAAATCAATCATCTGGGTGGTTGTGGGCGATGCAAAGAAGGTTCGCCCACAGCTTGACGGCCTCGGCCTGCCAGTTGAAGAGATGATCCTGCCCGCAGCGAATTGAAATCGTGCGGCAACCAAGGAGATTACAATGTCTGTTGCAGGTTCTTATGAATGCGTGACCAAGACCCCCATGGGAGACCAGAAATCGGTCCTGACAGTCAATGTCGATGGCGATAGCTGGACGGGAACCAATGCGGGGGCGCAAGGCTCGCTTGATGTTTATGATGGCAAGGTCGATGGCAATACCCTGACCTGGAAGATGAACATGACCGTCCCGATGCCGATGACGCTCGAAGGCACGGCCACCGTCGATGGCGATGCGATCAGCGGTAGCGTGAAAGCAGGCATGTTCGGTTCAATGCCCCTGTCCGGTTCGCGCCAAGGCTAATCGATCCGGGTGATATGGCCCATTTTGCGGCCCGGCCGCGCCTCATGCTTTCCATAGAGATGAAGGTGCGCGCCGGGATCGCTTGCGAGCGCCAGCCAGTTGTCGGCATCGTGGCCGATCAGGTTGAGCATCTCGATTTTTGAGCCTCTCAGCCCTGTCGCGCCAAGCGGAAGCCCGACGACCGCCCGAATGTGGTTTTCGAATTGGGACGTTATGGCCCCTTCGATCGTCCAATGTCCCGAATTATGGACCCGGGGTGCCATCTCATTGAACACGGGGCCGTCGCCGCTTGCGAAGAATTCGATGGCGAAGACCCCCACATAGTCCAGCCGCTCAGCAATTTTGCGGGCCAGCGCCCGAGCGGCGGGGACTTGCTGGTGAACGATATCCGGCGCCGGGACGGTTGATGTGGCAAGAATCCCGTCCTTGTGGACGTTTTCAGGCGCGTCCCAAAATGAGACGCTTCCGTTCTGATCGCGCGCAACGATCAGCGAGAATTCGTGATCGAACCGGACCATTGCTTCGAGGATGGCCGGATTTCCGCCAATTTCCTCCCAGGCAGACGCTGCATCGGAAGCCGATTTCAACCTGGCCTGGCCCTTGCCATCATAGCCGAAACGTACTGTCTTGAGGATAGAAGGCGTCCCGATCATCGCGATTGCAGTGTCGAGTTCGGCCCGGCTATTGACGGCCGCCCAATCTGCAGTGCGGCCGCCTTGCTCGGTTGCGAAACGCTTCTCGGCAATCCGGTCCTGTCCGATTTCGAGCGCATTAAGCGGAGGATAGAGCGGCTTTGCCTGGGCAAGCGGCTTGAGCGGTGCGGGCTCGATATTCTCGAATTCGAACGTCACGACGTCAACGTCGCGCGCGAATTCCAGAAGCTTTTGGGCATCTCCATAATCGCCCTGTACCCATTTGGCGCTCACATCCGCAGCAGGTCCACTCGGCTCAGGCGCGTAGATATGGCAGCGATAGCCCAGCTGGGCCGCCGCAATGCTGAGCATCCGGCCAAGCTGGCCGCCGCCGATAATACCAATAGTGGAACCGGGTCGAAGCGGGCTCATGCAGGATCCGTCACCACTCCGTCAGTTTGCGCCTTGCGCCACGCTTGGAGCCGGCCGGTCAGCGCAGGATCTGACAGCGCTAGAATCGCAGCGGCAAGAAGCCCGGCATTGGTTGCGCCAGCCTTCCCGATGGCGAGCGTGCCCACAGGGATGCCGCCGGGCATCTGGACGATCGAAAGCAAACTATCCATGCCGCCCAGCGCCTTCGATTCAACCGGAACGCCAAGCACGGGAAGAATCGTCATCGCTGCGACCATTCCGGGCAAATGCGCCGCGCCGCCGGCGCCCGCGATGATGACTTTCAGCCCGCGCGCTGCCGCTTCCCCGGCATAGGCATAGAGCCGGTCTGGCGTGCGGTGGGCCGATACAATGCGAGTCTCATGCGCAACGCCAAGCGCGTCGAGCGCATCTGCCGCGTGACGCATCGTCTCCCAATCGGATGTGCTGCCCATGATGATGCCGACGGACGGCGTGCTGTCGCTCATATTTGCGGGATGCCTTGTTCCTGTCCCCAAGGCTCAAGGCCTTTAACCGGCAGACAGGCAGAGCGCAACGCATGGGGTCAGCGTGATCGCGATCACAATGGCATCGCGACGCAATTATATGATAGGATCATGCGCGGAGTCGCTGGGTAGCGTTTTGGGGGACGTGAGATTGAAGGAATCTGATAGCGGTATCGTTCGCAGCCTCGTGGACGAAAATGAAGGATTGAAGGCGACGCTCGCGGATTTGCGGACGCGATTGGAGGAACTGGAACGGCTGGCGGATACCGACACGCTCTTGCCGCTTCCGAATCGTCGTGCCTTTCTGCGTGCGCTCGAGCGTGTCTTGCATCAGGCAGCAAGGCACAAGACGCCGGCAGCGGTTTTGTTCATTGATCTGAACGGCCTCAAAGCGATCAATGACTGTCACGGGCACCAGTCCGGTGACGCGGTTCTGTTGCATGTGGCGCGTGTCCTGCAAGCGAGCCTGCGCGCGGGAGATATGG
>JANLQV010000378.1:0-5803 GCA_031368025.1 Sphingomonadales bacterium
CAGCGAGCCTTGGGAAATCGCCAGCGTCAGCGAATCCATCACGCGGACGAAGGGAATGATCCCGCTGGTCTTGCCATTAAGGCCCACTGGTTCGCCGATGCCGCGCACCGAACCCCAATAGGTGCCGATGCCGCCGCCGCGCGAGGCGAGCCAGACATTCTCGTTCCAGGTGTTGACGATGCCCTCAAGACTGTCATCGACCGAATTCAGGTAGCATGAAATGGGCAGCCCGCGCCCCGTGCCGCCGTTCGAAAGAACGGGGGTCGCAGGCATGAACCACAGTTTCGAGATATAGTCATAGATCCGCTGGGCGTGATCCTGATCATCGGCATAGGCACTGGCCACGCGCACGAAGAGATCCTGATAGGTCTCACCTGGCAGGAGGTAACGATCCTTCAGTGTGTCTTTTCCGAAATCCGTCAGCAACGCATCGCGCGACGGATCGGCCGTGAGGTTATAAGGCACCGCGCGGCTCTTGCTGTCCGTTTTTTCGCTTGAAACCGGTGCGTCGATTACTGTTGCCACATCTGCGTCACCTGCGCTGTGCGTATCCCGAAAATCCATTCCCTACCCCTAATCACGTTCCGCATCTGTTCGAATCGGGCACGAAAGGCCCTTATAGCATTTTTCAGAGGGCAGGGCGCGAAGTTTTAACCTTCTCCCCGCAATCCACAGCACAATCTGTCCCCGTGGCGCGATTCGCGTCGCACAGTATCGAAACACAAGCTGTTGGGTTGCCCCCCGGTCAAGCTACTAGCTATAGTGCCTCAACCATTTTGGGACGCAAGAGGGTAAATGACAATTTAGCGACTCCGTTCGTCGCAATATCGACTCGACTCATAGCATGAATTCTATGCTGTAGTGCAGCGACGCGCGGCGTTTGCAGGGTTTGGAATCTTGGCAAGGGGATAAGGCGCCAAGAGAAAAATATTCTCCTGTCCCCCAATCAAGCTGCGTCGTGAAAAATTATTCCCAACGTGTGTCGGTGGCCGGCCCGGATCCGACTCACCCCGTGGCGCATCTTCACGCGATAATCGCCTCGTGTTCCCGAGACCGGCCTGTCGTTGACAGCGAAGACTACAGCATCGCCCTTGCACAGCGACAAGACTTCGACGCGGGATTGCATGCGCGGCCGCTGTTCGGTCAGGACGAATTCGCCGCCTTCGAAATCCTCGCCCGGCGCAGAGAGCAATACTGCCGCCTGCAGCGGGAAGACGTGCGTGCCATAAAGGTCCTGGTGGAGGCAGTTATAGTCACCAGCGCCATATTGCAGAAGCAAGGGCGTCGGCCGTGCCTGGCCCGCAGCATGGCAACGCGCCAGAAAGGCGATATGTTCATCCGGAAACCGCGTTTCCAGCCCCATGCGTTCGTGCCACTGATTGGCGATGGGTGCGAGGTGCGGATAGAGCGTCGTTCGCAAATCTTGCACCAAAGAAGGCAATGGATAGGAGAAATAGCGATACTCGCCGCGCCCGAAACCATGGCGGCCCATCACGACATGACTCCGGAATCCGACGGCTGGCCGATAAAGTGCGGCAAGATCGTCGCACTGGCATGAATCAAGCAGGGCAGGCAGGATCGCCCAGCCTTGTTCATCAAGATCGCGTGCGATGCGGCACCAGCTCAGAGGGCTCAATTTTTATCCTTTGCCTATTTTTCGCGCCGACAGCGCCTCCAAGGCATCGCCATCTACCATTTCGAGAAATCCCGCACTCCGCGGCTTGCTTTGAAACTCCGCGGGTCATGTGGGTGGGGTCAGATGGCGGCCCCAAGGGCGGCAAGATCCCCCGGCGTATCGATATCGCCGAGCAACAGGGGGTCTGTCGGCACGCCGATCGCGTCACGCAACAGCAGGCGAGCGCCCTGATCTCCAGTCAGTGCCAGCAATTCTGGAAAGCGCGATTTGGGAAAAATGGCAGGTGGCATGCGAATCCGGTCATTCTGCGAGGCGATGCAGGCTTGCCCCTCCGCCGAACCAAACGCGGCGATGAGCCGGTCGAGGTGAGCGGTGGTGACAAAGGGCATGTCCCCAAGGCAGACGAGCATCGCTTCCGCTTCGCGGTCCATTGCTTGGCGCGCGCCAAGGGAAAGCGAGTGAGCAAGCCCTGCCTCGGGTCTCACATTGACAATTCTGGCAAAACCCAGTCGTTCAAACATCGAGACAAGCGGGCTATCGCCGTCTCCGCAAACCGCAACATGCCAATTGCATTGGCAGGCGGCGAGCGCGCGTGCGCTATGTTCCCCGATCATCATCCCACCCAGAAATGCCTCAAGCTTGTCGCCTCCGAAGCGGGATCCGGCCCCGGCGGCGAGCAGGACGCCGATGATCCTAGCGCAGGCCATGATTGAACGTCCGCACCATCCCGGCCGCGATCGACAGGGCAATCTCCGGCGCACTGATCGCATTGATCAGCATCCCCGCCGGTCCCTCAATCCGCGCAAGTTGGTCGTCGCTGAATCCATGCGCTTTCAGCCTCACAAGCCGGGCGGCATGCGATGATCTCGATCCCAGGGCGGCGATATAGGCGGTTGGTGCCGAAAGGGCCGCGATGAGCGCGGGATCGTCAATCTTGGTGTCGTGGCTCAATGTCACGACCGCCGTGCGATCATCAGGCCGCAATGCTGCGATCGCCGCATCCGGCCAGCGATCATCAAGCGTTGCAGACGGGAATCGTTCGCGGGTCAGGAATCGGGCTCGGGGATCAATGACCGTAACACCAAAACCTGTATCCCGGGCAATTTCGGCGAATGTCCGAGCAATCTCAACCGCCCCGACGATCAAGAGTCGACGTGGCGGCGCATAAACATTGCTGAACCCTCCGCTGCCCAAGGCACTGAGGCCGGTTTCAACGTTCGTTGAGACCCTCAATGTCAGTCCGGCAGCCTGTGCCTGGGCAATTTCTTCGAAAAGGCTCGCTGGAAACCCCGTTTCGTCGATGCGCTGGATCAGGACGACGATGTCTCCGCCACAAGGCAGGCCGACTTCCCAGGCCATGCCGTCGGCAACGCCGTAACGCTTCAGTTCATGGGGCGCCCCTGCAATGATCGCCGCCGCTGTTTCGAGAACATCGCCTTCGACGCATCCGCCCGACACGGATCCTGTAAAGTGACCATCCTCATGAATGAGCATATGCGTGCCGACGGGACAGGGCGCGGAACGCCAGGTTTCGATGACAGTCGCCAGCGCAAGCCGACTTTCCCGCCATTCCAGGGCTTTCTCGAGGATGTTGCGGTGGTCAGCCACACCGATGGCAGTTTGGCTTGGCAGAATCGGGACCTCCGTTATTTTAACCAGTAGTGTTATGAAACTGACGATGATAGGCTTTGCCTTGAATAGTGGAATTGATGGCAAGGAAAAGGGCGCAATGGCAATCGCAGCACAGGTAAACGGAAAGAGTGTCTCGTTTGCAGGCGAACCCGATACGCCCTTGCTTTGGGCGCTTCGCGAAGAACTCGGCCTGACCGGCACCAAATTTGGGTGCGGTATTTCGGCATGCGGGGCTTGCAGCGTTCACGTCGACGGAAATGTCGTTCGGTCTTGCTCGGTTCCGGTTTCAGACATTGAAGGGAAGGCAATCACGACGATCGAAGGGCTCGGCGAAGACGGAAAGCTCGCCGCCCTTCAACAGGCGTGGATCGATCACCAAGTACCCCAGTGCGGATATTGCCAGTCAGGCCAGATCATGGCGGCAACCGCTCTGCTCAAGTCCAACCCGCGACCCACGGACGCGCAGATTGATGAGGCCATGACCAACATCTGCCGCTGCGGGACATATCCCCGGATTCGCGCGGCGATCCACTCCGTCGCTGGAGGGTTGTGAGATGGGAGTAAAACGCAGGGCATTCCTGATCGGTGGCGCGGCGCTTGTCGGTGGCGGCCTGTTCGCAGTCAAATGGGCGGATAGTTCGTCGATGAAGCGCGCGGGCAGCATGACAGCAAAGGACGGAGAGTCGTCATTTGCGACATGGCTGAAAATTGGCGACGATGACGTTGTCACCCTCTATTCACCGCATATTGATTTTGGGCAGGGTTCGCAAACGGCCTTGGCTCAGATGCTTGCTGACGAACTCGATGCGAATTGGGCATTCGTCCGCGTAGAGCACGCACCAGCTGAAACCGCCTTTGCCAACACGCCATTGGGGCAGGGCTTTATCGCGGGCGGGATGGCTTTCCCGAGCTTTTTGGCAGGAATGGTCAAGGCCAGTTTCTCGATGGTTGCGCGCAATTATCCGCTGCAACTGACCGGCGGTTCTTCCGCGATCCGGATGACGGGGCAATTCGGCATGCGGGTTGTTGGCGCGGCCGCACGAACAGCCCTTGTGGCGGTCGCGGCAAAACGGCTGGGTGTGCCGGTTTCGGAACTGTCCACCTCGGACAGCAAGGTCATGCACCAGAAAACGGGGAAGGTTCTGCGCTATGGCGAACTTGCAAGCGAAGCGGCCGAGATGTCGCTTTCGCTTGAGCCCAAGCTGAAAGACCGCAAGGATTACAAGCTCATAGGGAAACCGGTGCACCGGCTCGATATTCCGGCAAAGGTTGATGGTTCTGCCAAATACGGGATCGATTTTGCATTGCCTGACATGCGTGTGGCAACCGTGATGTCTGCGCCCGTGCGCGGAGGAAGGCTCGTTTCGGTCGATCCCGCACCGGCGATGGCAGTGAGCGGCGTCGAAAAGGTCGTGAAGTTTGATGATGCCGTTCTCGTGGTCGGCAAGGGATATTGGCCGGCAATCAAGGGATTGCGGGCCCTGTCTCCCAACTTCAGCGACGGCGGACACGGACAGATATCCTCGGCGTCCGTTTTTGAAGCACAGGACCGCGCACGCAAGGCGGGCAAGGCCAAGGACGAAGGGGGTGACGGCGATGTCGCTGCTGCTTTCGCGTCAGCTGGAAAATCCATCCATGAAGCCGATTTCCGCGTGCCGTTTCTCCATCACGCGATGATGGAACCTTTTGCGCTCACCGCGCATCACAAGGATGGAAAGCTTGATGTCTGGGGCGGATTGCAGGACCCGCTCGCATCGAAAATGATCGCAGCCAAGGCCGCCGGTCTCGATAGCGATGATGTCACCTTCCATCCGATGATCATGGGCGGTGGATTTGGGCGGCGCTTTCCCGACAATTGCGAAATCATCGGCCAAGTGGCCAAACTTGCGATGCAGTCACCTTATCCAGTCAAATTGATCTGGTCGCGTGAAGAAGAAGTCCGGCAAGGCACGTACCGTCCGCAATCATCGAGCCATCTCAAGGCGGCGCTCGGTCCGGGCGGCGCAATCACCGGTTGGCAGAATGACTATGTGCAAAGCGAGACTGCCGAAGGTGAGACTACATTCATCTATACGATTCCGGCCGTGACGCGCAGGCAGATCGCCTATCAATCCAACCAGAAGGATGGCCCGTGGCGCTCGGTCAACAGCACGCAGCAGGGCTTTTACAACGAATGTTTCATGGACGAGCTGGCAGAGAAGGCAGGCGCCGATCCTTATGAATTCCGCCGCAAGCATTTGAAGCCGGGTTCGCGTCATCTCGCCGTTCTGGATACCGTGGCGAAGCGCAGCGGATGGGGAAGTCCGTTGGAAAAGGGCGTCGGGCGAGGGATCGCGATCGTGGAATCATTTGGAACGATCGTTGCGGAAGTTATCGAAGCCTCGATGGGTGCCGACGGCCGTCCAAAGGTGCACAAGGTTTTTGCAGCCGTTGATTGCGGAACAACGGTCAATCCTTTGAATGGTGCCGCGCAAATCGAAGGCGGAATCATCATGGGCCTGTCAGCGACTATCGGCGAAGCGATCACGCTCGACA
>JANLQV010000379.1:0-12235 GCA_031368025.1 Sphingomonadales bacterium
TTCGTGCGGGATGAAAAAGGGTTGGCTCCGTGGAAGGTGCCACAACCGGTTGGGGCGGGCGGATGGGAGATCTCGCCCAATCAAGCAACGCCAACATTGTCTTCACGGCCATATCGGCAACCGGGAATGCTGTTTTCCTGGCGGGTGACCAGGCCATCGCCTATCAAGTTGGAACGGGTGGCTCGGTGCCAATTTATACCCTGAAATATGGCATCAGCAACGCACCCAAAACGACGGCCGACGCACTGCGCACTCTCGTAACGCAAACAAGCAGCCACATTTTAGAAGGTGAGTATGCCAAGGTTGCGAGCCGCGCGGTCGATTCAGAGGCGGTGTTGTCTGCTGGACTTTCGTCGGTGGCACTCACGACCTCGTTCAAGCCCGCTACGGGGAGCAATTCACTCGCAAGCCAGCTTGAGGCGGTGGCCAAGATCATCGCTGCGCGCACGGCGCTTGGCACGAAACGGCAGGTTTTCTTCGTTTCACTTGGCGGCTTTGACAATCACGATGGCCTGAATGGCAACCATCCGGCGCTTCTTTCGAAGCTGGATTTCGCGATGGACGCGTTTTACAGGGCGACGTTAGAACTCGGCATTTCTGATAAGGTGACCACGTTTACAGCGTCCGATTTTGGCCGCACTCTCAGCTCGAACGGCGATGGCTCCGACCATGGTTGGGGCGGTCATCATTTTGTATTGGGCGGCGCAGTTAAAGGTGGCCAGTTTTACGGGACAGCGCCGTCGGTGTCCGTGACGACCGATGATCAGGTCGGTCAGGGACGGTTGCTCCCGACAACGTCGGTTGATCAATATGGAGCCACATTGGCGTCCTGGTTCGGCGTTAGCCCGTCGGAACTACCAACCGTCTTCCCGAACATTGGGCGCTTCGGATCTTCCAATCTGGGGTTTGTTTGATTTCAGCGCCGGGTTTAACCGCGCTCTAGCGCGGCGCGAACACAATCTCGTCGACCTGACGTGCTCCATCACGTCTGCTCAACTGGACGACGATATCGATCATCGATTTGGCATAGCCGATTGCCTCGTCGCGGGTCAGGCCTATCCCGGCCTGAAGGCACATCAGGGCAATTTGATCGAATGCACCCCGCGCAGAGCTGGCATGTATGGTCGCAAACGAACCAGGATGCCCCGTGTTGATTGCGCGCAGGAATGTTGCGACTTCTAATCCGCGCAGTTCGCCGACAAGCAGGCGATCCGGGCGCATCCGAAGTGAGGCGCGGAGCAAATCGTCGATTGTAACGCGTGCCTCGCCCTGATCGCCATGGACGGCGACAAGTCCAAGCGCATTGTCACGTCCCAGGCTGATTTCGGGCGTGTCTTCGATAACAATCACCCGTTCATGGCTGGGCACTTCTTTCAAGAGCGCGTTGAGCAACGTCGTCTTGCCTGAGGATGTGCCACCCGAGAGAAGAATGGTTTTGCGCGCATGGATTGCGCGGCGAAGGAATGACAATGTGTCGCCGGAGTTGAGCAACGCCAAAAGCTCTCGATCATCGTCGAGGGTTGTTGCTTTTGCTCCGGCCAGTGCCCCGGTTTTTGCAAAGTCATCAAGCGACAGGTCGGTCAAAACCTGTTTGCGGATTGCCAGGGCAAGGTCTGTGCGCGTCGCTGGCGGGGCGATGATCTGGACACGTGCGCCGCCATCGATCGTTGCGGCCAGTAAAGGCGTTTCGCGACTTATGCCCTGGTGATTGGCCCGCGCAACTTGATTGGCGAGCCGTTGCAACAGCGTCGCATCAATAACGGGCGTTAGATGCCGTTCCATAAACGGCGCGCCGACCCGCTCAATCCAGACTTCACCGGGGCGATTGACGAGTATCTCGGTTACGTCAGTGCTGTCGAGCCATACACTGAAAGGTTCGAGGTAGCTGCGCAGATAGACGTCTTCGCCTCTGCCGAGTTTTACGGCCATATTCATGGAGCGGAGGGGCCGCCAAAGCCACTGAAATCAAGGTCGCGCGCGATAAAGATGCGGATTGGTGTACCCTGCGGCACCTTGACAGTGGGTGGAATGTTGATGTCACGCTCCAGCGCGGTGCTGGCGACGCTGCGTGCATCGTTGGCACTTTGCACGATCACATTGGCACCGCGGTTTTGCAAACGGCCAAGGCCTGCATCAATCACCGAGAGCAGCATTGCCGAGCCGAATCGCTTGAGGAAATGCCCATCCACTTTTCCAGAGAGGCCCGCCCGTCCCAGGGTGTCCGTCCCGGGGGAGCCGAGCTGAATCGAAACGCCGTCCGGTCGGATCAGGCGCTGCCATACGACGAAGGCGCGGCTTTGTCCGGCGGCAAGGCCGGATTTATATTGTCCGATCAAACGGCTGCCCCGGGGGATCAGGATCTTGCGTCCATCAAATCCCGATACGTCGCGGCTGACGACGGCGCGCACATAGCCCGGCAAATCTGAATCGATTGCGGTTTCGAGAACGGCCGCGACCACGGCACCTTGCGGAACCATATCCCCGCCATTGGCAATACGCGTCGCCCGCGTGGGCTTGCTTTCGGCATCTGCGATCCGATCCGCAAACTGTTCATCGGCGCTGAGGCCGGTGCCCGGTTTGTCGCCTGGTCTTGCATCGGCCGCCATGCCGGACGGTTTGGTCAGATCGACCACAAGAGCGGGCGATCGCAACCGCGCTGCATAGGCAAGCTCGGCAGGAGAAGGACCAACAGATCCCGGGATCGGTGCCATGCTGCCAGGGGTTGGGATGGGAGCCGGGACGGCCATCAGCACGGGTTTGGGGCTTGGTAGCCCAACCGGAATAACTGTGGGTGATACGCCTGGTTTGGTCGCAACAGGCAAAGCGGTTGAGGCCGCCTCCGTCCGCCCGTTTGTCAGCGTTGTAAATGTCATAACGCCGAGCAATCCGATGCCGACAAAGCCAAGTGCCATGCCCGGCGTGATGCCGCTCGCGGTGATGATGGCGGGAGATGCCCGGCGATTGGCCTGATCGAGCACATCTTCGGGCAATGCGCCACGGGGATCCGTCTCTGATGTATGGATGCTCATTGCTCAGTGGTCCTGACGGCTAAAAAGGCCATGCTTCTTTTTGGCCCGCAGTGCGGGTGCATTGGCACCGGGTATGACCGCCCGAAAGCCTTCATTGTAAATGTTGGTCACGGCCTTGCCTTGCCTCAGCACCAGTTTCTCGCTGATCTGCTCAACCACGACATACGGTCCGCGTACCGCAAAATTGACGATGCTCTCGCTCCCATCGGCGTTGATCACGAAAATGGCTGGTGTTGGCGTGTCTTTGGCGAAGCGGAAATAGGTCAGGGTGCCATCATCGAAAACTTCTTCGGGCAGATTCGTTTGAGCCCCGTCATAGGTATACGCGCGGTTCCATTCTTCCGGTGGCTTGGCGATGATCGGCAATGCTTGGGGTGCGCTGACGGGCGCCGCCACTTCGGGATAGCGAAACCGCATGGTATAGACGATGCTGTTCGGTGCAGCGTTGACGCCGGAACGACTGTTCAGTTCAAACGTGTATCGGTGGCGGTTTGTGATGATCGTCATGTTGGTCGGGCGGCTTAACCCGACCGGTTTGACGAACAGCAAATTGGCGGCTGCGTTGGGAGTGATCTGCCAGCCGGCGGAATCCCCGATCGCAACGGTTTCCACCTTTTCACCGTCACCGAACTCTATCGTCATCTGATAACCGGTATGTCCGGTCAAACGGACGATCGCGTCGGGATCGTAAGCGACAATATGAATACGCTGATCCGGCGCGGCCGCTGTGGCGGCCACAGCCCAGACTGTCGAGCACAGCGCCGATGCGAGGATGAATGCGCGGAATTTCATGCAGCGTTCCTGACTGGCTTGAGGCGCGCCCGCTGCGGCACCCCGTGCGCCCTGACGGTGCTGCGCACAGACGATCTCGGGCTGCTCGTATCGGCTGCATCCCCGCTCATCATGGGTGCAGGCGACGACGCGATTTGACGACGTATATCCCCACCTGAAGTTAGGGTTGTCATTGTCGAACGCTCAAGGGCATTGATGAGGACATCGATGCGCGGGTTGTGTATTGCCGGATGACTGGTTGGAACCGGCGAAATACCGTGCTCGGCGTTTGCAGCCTGCTGTTGGCCCGTCCTCGTGAAAAGCGTGGCCGTCCAGCCTGCTGTTATTGCCATAGCAACCCGGAATAGCTGGAAGCTGACAGCGGCCATGACAAGCACTGCGACAAACAGCGATATTGCCGCACGCAGGGAAAATTCGTCAGCCGCCGCCTGGACAGCCATATCGATGACCATCGGCTCGATCATGGAGAGTGCTCCCGCACTGGTCATCAACGATAACAGGGGAATGATTGCCAGAAAAACGCAGACGCGAAACCAGCCGATTGTCAGGCCACGTGTCGCCGTAAACAGGCCGAGCGCGATAAAGATCGGTCCTATTGCAAGCAGTAGCCCGAGGAGCACTTTGGAGACAGCCAGAACGCCCGCCGATGAAAGGATCAGCAATAGTGCACTCAGCAGCAAAACATTCGGGCCCGGCGATTCGCCCAGGATGGGCTTCGCAACGGACGCAGGCGCTGCGATCGCTGCTGGCGTCGGCGCGCTGGCCGCTGACCAATCTGCCGCAACTTCTGCTATGGAGTCGGACACGATGTCGATCCGCTGGGTGATGCTTTGCGCACTGCCGCCATTTGACCCGATCATCATCGCAACTTCTTGCGGCCCGTCCGTCAGGAAATCGAACACCAGAACCTGATACGCAGCCCAGTTGCTCGAAAGGGCAAGCACAGTTCCGATCAGCAATGCCTTGGGCGCAAATTCGCCGAGGCTCAATGAAGACCGGCCGAAGATCAGCCGATATCCGATCATCGCGATATAAAGAGTCAGCGCGATTGTGATGGCTTGAGAAAATACACTCCCCCGGCCAAGCAAAATGGCGTAGCTATCCTGCACCGAGGATTTGACGAAACAATCGATCGCAGACACGAGCGTCTGCCCGCCGCCAGAGTTTGGGTCGATGACTGGACAGGCGAGACTCACCGGCCTGCTCCCGCCCATAATGCCTGTGGTCCTTCACGCGCGGCATCGACCAGCCTGGGGAGCCACTCGGCAATGTTGTCGCCAGTGCTTTGACGCAGCTCATCCATCTGGCGGACGCTTTTTTCCCGGCCAGACAGGATCGTGATGATGTCTTGCATTCCGGTCATGTCGAGCCGCGCGACGACACTCATATTGCCCTGTTTGATCAGAACGCATCGCAGATGCTCGGGCAGCGAGCGAACGAGATCGAGTTCATGTGCTGACAGGCCGAAACCATCGCAATAGTCGCTTGCCTGAGCCTTTGGATTGCTCGTGAACAATTGGGTGGCGGATTGCTCGATGATCGTGTTCGCGATCCGGCTTTCCAGTGCATCGCTGGCACTTTGCGTGACGAAGCCGACCACGCCGTTGCGCTTGCGGATCGTTTTCATCCAGTCCTTCAAACGCAAAACGAAAACGTCGTCATCAAGCGCTTTCCAGCCCTCATCAATCATGATCATTGCGGGATTACCGTCGAGCCGTTCCTCCGCACGGTGAAACAGATACAGCATTGCGGGCGTGCGCAGCACCGGACTGTCGAGCAACGCTGTCATGTCGAAGCCAACAGTTCGCTCGCTCAGGTCAAGCCGATCGGTTTCATTGTCGAACAACCAGCTATGCTCGCCCTTGCCAAACCACGGCGCAAGCCGCGTGGAAAGATCGCCGCGTGTGGGGCGCGTGCCCCCTGCAAGCAATTCGACCAGATAGCGCAAACAACGATATGGCGGGGCCTGATCGAAATTGGCGTCAATCGCGCGCGCGATCGTGGCATTCTCGTCCGCCGTCAGCGAACCGTCCACAGGCGCCCCAAGTTGCGAGAGCCATTGTCGCAGGAATGCGCGATTGGCGGGCGTATCTGGCAGTGCGAGCGGATTGAACCCGGTCGGCGTACCGGGGCGCAACACCGAGTAATGCCCGCCCAGTGCGCGGATGAAAATTTCAGCGCCGCGATCCTTGTCGAAGAAGAATGTTGAGGGACCAAATTTTTGGGCCTGCGCAATCAGGAAGTTGAGCACCACGGTCTTACCGGCGCCCGATGGGCCGATCAGCGTGAAATTGCCCAAATCTCCGTTGTGCAAATTGAAAAAATACGGCGTGCTTGAGGTGGTTTCAAGCACAGTCAGAGGTTCACCCCACGGACCGCCGGCGGCATTGCCAATCGGGAAGCTGTGCAACGAAACGAGGCCCGCCAGATTGCCGGTTGAGATCATTGCACGTCTGGCGATATAGTCTGAATTACCGGGAAACTGGGCCCAAAAGGCAGGCTCAAGGTTCAAATCTTCGCGTACTGCAATCGCGCCGATATCTGCCAGAGCGGATTGCACATCGGCAACGGCGATATCAAGCTGGGCGAGTGAACCCGCACGGACCAGTACAGTCAAGTGATGTTCGCCATAAGCTTCCGACCCCGAAGCAAGATCGTCCTTTGCGGCCATCAATCCGTTGCGCAACGTCGTCGTATCATCCGATGCCGCGCGCAGGCGGCGGAGCGAAAGGCCAATGCGCTCATCCGCAATCTGCCGGTCGATAAAGGCAAAGCTCTCACTCAAAGTCAGTTCGTGAGGCAAGCGTAGCAGATTGTCGAGGACGCCGGGTGTTGTGGCGGCGGGATAATCCTTGATCGAGAGGATCGCTGCAACGCGGCTCAGACCAGGTGTCGCCCCCCGCAGTTCCAGCGTGTCAATGCCAAAGCTGACTCGCTTGTAAGGCAAATAGTGGCCCAGATCACCACTTGGTGAGAGCACCGGCTGAACCTCGCCATTGTAAAGTGCGGAGAGGATTTCGAGCGGTTCCGAACACAGACCGGACTTTCCTTCATACTGACCGAGCAAGCGCGGGCCGTATCGGGTGAAGGCCGACATCAAGTTGGTGCGCGCCGTCTCGAGTTCGCGCAGTGCGCGCGCATTGGCTGCCTGACGTTCGACGGAAGAGCCAACCCCGCCGCGCCAGGCGTTACCCATCCGCTCAATCCAGCCGACCTTGCCAACCGGCGGGCGGCGGACAAGCGTGATGATCGTATCGTTAACATAGAGCCGTTTTTCGGCGAGCCGTTCCCGCCATGCGAGATCAAGATCGCGGGCAAATCCTTCAGGCTGCTGCCCCGCCAGATCGGCAATCACTCGTCTGCGGATGACATGGCAATAGAGCATCAGCTGCGAAGACGCGATACCGCGAAATACCGTATCACGCGCCTGATGCAGGTGATTGAGCATCTCGGTGTCGGCGGTTTCAAACGAAAACCCGTCGAGCTGAATCATCTGGATGAGATCGCCACCGCGCGTTGCGATCGTGCTATCGTTCAGGTGGCATGCGTAAGGCAGCCGATCACCGGCACGCGGATCGCGCATCAGCAATTTTTGCATATCCTGCTGTTTGGGCTGCTTGTTCATGGGCGATAGCTATTGCAGCGCCACAGGCCGAATGTTTTGGTTCGTCCGCAGCGGCTGGTGCGAGTGATCCAGAGATCAAAAATGCGAGGCTCGCGCAGCGACGCCATATAGCCGAAGCCATGAATGGCCAGCGCCGCCGGAATGGCCCAGAATGAACGGCTGATCAGGAACAATTCGGTTGTGACGACGGCATTGATCACGAAATAGGTATAGGTCACCCCGCCAAACATCTGGGGTTGCGTCAGTGCGCGGAACACTGGCGTGCGCGTGAGCATGGCCACAGATTATCCGGCAGTCGCAGCAGACTGGATACCGGCGACAATCGCTGTCGCTCCAAAAAGGACGAAGCAGCCAATGATGACGGTGGCGCCATAACGCCAGTTCATGCGACCGGTGAGCATCATGAACCCACAGGCAGCAACAGCGATGACGGCGGCCGTCGTCGCAAGATTGCCAAGCAAAGTGCCCTGGAGCCACCCCATCGCGTTCAGGATCGGCCCAGACCCTTGCGGATTTACAGCAACGCCTTGAGCGAGCAACCGGGAGGGAAGGGCGGCGAGGCCGGAAACCAGAAACAGCTTTGATACATTGCGAAACATCGTCGATCGATTCCTATCGTGAAGCATCAAGGGAAGTTTGGGCAAGCCGGCCAAGGATACTGCGCACATAGTTTTGCGTCTCGCGGTAGGGCGGAATGCCGCCATATCTGGTGACCGCACCGGGCCCGGCATTGTAGGCGGCGAGCGCCTTCTCCAAGTCGTTGCCGAAGCGGTTGAGCTGAATGCGAAGATAAGCGGCACCACCCGCTACATTTTGTGCTGGGTCTGTTGCGTCCGTCACGCCAAGGCTGCGCGCGGTGGCCGGCATGAGTTGCATCAAACCAATCGCACCGACGGATGACCGGCTGTTTACGTGATAACGCGATTCTTGCCATGCGACCGCATCGAGAAGCTCATGGCTCATTCCATAGCGCTCTGCCGTTTGCGCGAACATTTCTCGATAGGGGTTTCTGCTTGACGGTTGTGCAGACCTGTTCAGCGCGACAGGCAGCGCATCGACGGGCGATGTTTGTGGCAGGCTTGCGTCCGCGATGTGATTTGTCGTTTCAACCATCTGCCCTGCAGGCCCGATTTCATAAACTTCGGCAAACGCACTCCCATGCGTTCCGATCAAAGCCGAAAAGGCCAGAAAATATACAAACCGCATCTCAGCCTCCGAGGGACCCTCTGATATGCAGTAATGGTAAACTTTCGATTTAAGAGCGCGCTTCTTGATATAATTGCGACAGTGATCAGCGTTGTTGTTCAGTCAATATGAGCCCAGCGCGTCGCGGCTCATCGTTGGCAAGATTGTGCTGCGTGAAAACGGAGGCAAGCTGTGGTCCGATTTGACCGACCCGCGAAATCGTTGACCTTTCGACGGCTCGGCCCCACCTAACGGATTGGTATGATCAAATCCCCGCCCGATCGAGTTGCCCTTATGAATAGCGACCTACCGATTGAAACCTGGGACCTGCGTGATGCGCTGGGATGCGGACCAACCGTGATCAATCTTGGTGCAACCATTACTGCCCTTGAAATTCCGGATTCAAATGGTGTCGTGTCCAACATCGCGCTCGGCCTGAGCCGTGCCGATGCGTATCTTGCAAGCCGGTTCTACCTCGGCTGCGTGGTTGGCCGGTATGCAAACCGCATCGACCGGGGGCGTTTTTCACTTGATGGCCAGCACTATGATCTGGCGATCAACAATGGCGCACATACGCTTCATGGTGGTCGTCAAGGCTTCAACAAAAGGTTCTGGATTGGTGAGGAAATATTTCTCCCCAATGGCAAGGGCGTGCGCCTTTCGCTGATCAGCCCGGATGGGGAGGAGGGCTATCCCGGCGAAGTGCGCGTCGCTACCTCGTATATCTGGACGGATGACAGGCGGCTGATCATCGAGTTCGAAGCCACCACTAACAAGCCAACACCGTTCAACGTCACACAGCATAGCTATTGGAATCTTGCCGGCGCGAACGCAAATCAAACCATTCTCGATCACGACCTTTGCGTTGAAGCAGGCGCCTTCCTGCCCGTCGATGAAGGAATGATACCGACGGGCGAGTTGAGGCCGGTTGCGGGAACGGCGTTCGATTTTCGATCAAGAAAACTGATCGGACAGGACATTGGCATGGCCGATGAACAGCTTGATCGAGCGAGCGGGTACGATCATTGCTGGGTTCTTGATGGAGCGGGCCTGCGTCAGGTCGCCGAACTCAGCCATGCGGCCTCGGGACGGCGCATGACGGTGGAAACCGATCAACCGGGCTTGCAGGTCTATACCGGAAATGCGTTTGGCCAAGCCCAAAGCGATGAGATGTATCCCCAATATGGTGGCATTGCGCTGGAGACTCAGCATTTTCCGGATTCTCCAAATCAGCCGCATTTTCCGGACACAATTTTGCGATCGGGTCAGCGCTTCAACAGCAAAACGATCTTCTCCTTTTCGATGATCTGACGCGCCTGATATCAGGCCTCTAAGCAATAGGCTCCGGACGCTGGATCGACTGCGAGCTTGAGCGGGAACGGCACTGCTGTAACCTTGCTTCGTGTTTCAAGCGCATCCAGCAACGCCATCACGCCCTGTTTGGGCAGGATCGCCACGACACATCCGCCAAACCCGCCGCCGGTCATCCGCGCGCCGCCCGCGCCGCCGATGACGTCCGCCATGAAATCCACAAGCGCGTCAACGGCCGGCACGGTGACTTCGAAATCATCACGAAGCGATGCATGGGACGCTCGCAACAGGACGCCCAACGCTGCGAGATCGTTGGCGCGAAGTGCTGATGCCGCCGCAAGTGTCCGGGCATTCTCGCTGACCACATGGCGCGCGCGGCGAAAGGTGACGTCGTCGAGATCACCGGCCCCTGCCAACAGGCTGGCCTCGTCAAGATCGCGAAGTGAATCGACGTCAAAATGGCGCGCGGCGGCTTCGCATTGCGCGCGCCGCTCATTATAGGCGCTGTCGACGAGCCCGCGGGAAACGCCCGAATGGACGATGACGATCGCGGCATCATCGGGAACGGGAACAGGTTGCACATCGAGGTTGCTGCAATCGATCAGCAAGGCATGTCCCTTGACGCTGCGTGCAGAGGCCAACTGGTCCATGATTCCACACGCACAACCAACATAATGATGCTCCGACCATTGGGCGATTCTAGCCAGGTCGGTCAGGTCGGGAGCCGCGACTCCGCCAAGGCGCGATAACCCCAACCCAAGTGAAACGGCCAGCGACGCCGACGATGAAAGCCCTGCACCCTGCGGAACATTGCCGGCGATCGCGAGATCGGCACCCGGGAAATTCATGCCTGAAGCGAGCAATCCGGCGGCAACGCCCCTGACATGATTGGCCCAATCTCCAACAGGTGCGGGCGGAATATCCTGTTTCAGATCGAATTGCGCGACCGCGCCTTGAAAATCCAGCGCCCTTGCCTGCACCACTCCATCATTACGATGTCCCAATGCGACCGCAGTGCCAAAAGGAATGGCACACGGGAGGACAAATCCGTTGTTATAATCCGTGTGTTCGCCAATCAGGTTGACCCTGCCGGGCGCAAACGAGATCAGGTCAGGCTGTCTCCCATAGGCATGGGAAAAGCCTTCGACCGCACGATCGATGACCGATTGTTCGGTGTCGCCCATAAGAATCAACTACCAAACCGCTGGGCGTCGACGCTGCGAAGACGCTGGGCCGCCTGTTCGGGCGTAAGGTCACGCTGGGCTTCGGCCATCATCTCATAACCGACCATGAATTTTCGTACGCTCGCCGAACGGAGAAGCGGCGGATAGAAATGCGCATGCAATTGCCAGTGAGACTGGTCGCCGACCGCGAAAGGCGCGCCATGCCAGCCCATCGAATAGGGAAAAGAGCACTCGAAAAGATTATCATAGCGGGCGGTCAATTCCCGCACGGCCGCGGCAAGCGCGTCACGCTGATCTGCATCAAGCTGGTCCATTCGTTGAACTGGCCGGCGCGGCATCAAGAGCGTCTCGAATGGCCAGTTTGCCCACCAGGGGACGATTGCCAGCCAATGTTCGTTTGAAACGACGGCACGCTCCCCGTCTGTTTCTCGCGCCACGACGTCCATTAACAAGGATCGCCCGTGTTCCTCAAAGTATCGGCGTTGGCCGGAATCCTCGACCGCAGGTTCATCGGGCAAATGGCTGCTCGCCCAGACTTGGCCATGCGGGTGCGGGTTGGAACATCCCATCATCGCGCCCTTATTCTCGAAGATCTGGACCCAGACATTGTCGCGGCCGAGTTCTTTGGTCTGAGTGGCCCAGCAATCGACCACTGCGCGAACCTGAGCTTGAGAGAGTTGGGGCAGGGTTTTTGAATGATCGGGCGAAAAGCAGATGACGCGACAGGTTCCCGTGACAGGTTCAAAGCGGAACAGCGGGTCCAGATCATGAGTGTTCGCATTCCCGGGTGCCAGGGCCGGGAAATCATTGTCGAACACAAAGACATCTGAATAATCCGGGTTTACAATGCCGTTGGCACGCGTGTTTTCGGGGCAGAGGTAACAGTTTGGGTCGTGAGCGGGGGGAGCGTCTTCAACAACGGTGTCGGTCTGACCCAGCCAGGGCCGCTGGTTGCGGTGCGGAGACACCAGCACCCACCTTCCGGTCAATGGATTGTGCCGTCGATGGGTCGCGTCAAACATGCTTCGCTTTCGCAGCCCACGGGCCAACATAAGATGAACGATTGCCAAAAATGAGCTGGTTGACGCCCAAAGCGACCAGTACCGACG
>JANLQV010000386.1:0-7651 GCA_031368025.1 Sphingomonadales bacterium
ACCTGGAATTTGGCAGTATCGCCCGCCTTGTAACTCTTGGCTTCGGGGATCAGGTCCATCCGGTCGCCATTATCGCCACCGAACCACCATTCATCCTCACCGGCCAGCCACACGGTTTTGACAGCGCGCGCGGCATTGCCGTCGGCATCGACCGTGGTGGCGACCACGATCACCTCACCCGAAACGCCGGGGGCCAACTGGCACGAGGCCAATCCCTGCTTGTCGGTCGTCGCCGAACAGCCGCCACCGATTTTGGTCACCCGGACCTGATTGTCATAGGCGTAAAAACCGCCGATCAGCCGCCGCCGCGCGGTCAGGATTTCACGGGTATAAACGTCGAGCCGCACCGGGCGGCCCTTCATTGCATGGCCCTCGGTATCGAGGGCGGCGATCTTCACCCGCAAATCGCTATCGCGCATCAGCCAGCCATCGGTCTTGATCCCCAACTGGATTGCCGAGGGGAGCAAGGCAATCCGGCGGGATGCCGTCAGCGTTTCGCCATTGGCATCTTCATAGTCCATCTCGACCGTCATGTCGGTCGCATCGTCAATCTCTTGCGCGATATCGATGCTGGTTTTGGCCGTTCCATCACTGCCAAGCGTGGCGGGGAGAGTCTGGGCGAGCGGCAGGTCGGGCGGCACATTCTCATCGCTATCGCCCGCGAGCGGCGTCGTCCCTTCCTTCACCAGCCGACCACCAAAGGTCCAGTCTTCCCAACCCTCCGGCGTGCTGTCGCGAACGCCGAACGCCGTGCGAATATTGACCGGTAGGCCCGGCGCCCCTCCGCCCGAAAGATAGCCGACGAACAAATCGAGCGGAACACTCTTGGGGCGCACCAGCGCCGTTTTCGGCCCCGTGATCGTCGCCTTCATCGTCGGCAGCCGGAATTCGTCGACGCGGAAACTCTGGTCGAGAGTGATCATATCCTCTTTCCCGACCTTGATCTGCATCGCGTAATCGCCCTGCGGCGCGCCCTTGGGCACCGTCCAGCTCGTCTCGCCAATCCCGTCCCTGCCGATTGAGATCGGCATTTCGAATTCGGTTCCCGACCCTGAATGACTGAGCTTGAGCGTGCCCGTGATCGCATCGGCAAAGCCGAAACCCCCGCCAATCGGGCGGCGCAGGATATGCTTCATGTTGATCGTTTCGCCTTCGCGCACAAGCGTGCGATCGAAGACGGTGTGGATGATATCGCTGGGTGCGGACCAGCCATAGGGAAGGTCGAAATCATAGGGTCTGATGCCTTCGCCCCATTCGGTCAGGGTGAAGCTGAGATCGCCCGCCTTGCGCGCCGAAACCATCAGTGGATGGCTGTCCGATTCGTCGTCGCAACTGCCCGAGGTTTCGGGTTCCGGAAGGCCGCTATTGACCAGCAGCCGCCCTTGGCTATCGGTCACGCCGCGGGCCAGTTGCCGCCCGTCACAACTATCCGTGATCCGCACATCGGCCCCCGCCACCGGCAATGCGGTATCGAGCGTCGTCACCCACGCAAGCGAACCTTCGCGGCCCCATTTGAAATGAACCGCCATGTTGGTGACCAGTGCACCCGCCGCGACATAGCGCGGCACGTTGCGACCGAGCAGCGCCCGGCCCAGCGTTGGACTATTCAGTTCAACGACATAGAATCCGGGTTCTTTCAGCGGAATCCCGACCACTTCGAAATCCTTGCCCTTGCCCGGCAACGCAAGGCTCAACCCCTCCCCTTTGCCATTGAGGAGCGAAGTCGCGCCGGTGTAATTGACATCGACCTCTTCGCCCTTGACCTTTTCAGTCCTGAAATCATTGTCATCAGCATCGTCAAGATCGCGCAACCATTTCGCGATCTGCCCGTCCGACGCATCGACGCGCAGCGTCTCGCCGCCAATCTTGCTCACGCGTTGCGCCAATGCCGGTTCGACCGCGCGGACGGTCACGGGCAGGATGCCGCCTTCATTGGCCTCGATGATCCCGAACGTCGCGGCGAACTTCACCAGCGGCGGCGCGGCATCGATCTTCACTTCGAGCGGGAAACGCTGGGCATTGACCAGCTTACGCCCGCTTTCGTCGACGATGTTGGCCGGAATCGAGATCGTCCCCTTGGTCGCGGCGGGAAGCGGCGCGACGAATTGCAGGTCGCTGATCGTCGCCTTGTTCTCGTCGTCCTTCGACAGCTTGGGCGAAAGCGAGGTGCCGTCGGCAAAGGTCAGCCGGACGGCCTTCGCCGTCGCCAGCGGCACCGGCGCGGTGAACCGCACATAGGCAGGCTGGACGGGATTGCACCCCGCCTGCGGGTTGACCCGGCCGCATTCGAAGCGCGCCGAAAATTCCTTGCGAACGGTGAAGTCGTAGCGCTGATCGCGACCGGCAAGCCGACCGTCCTTGCCCGCGATACCCTTCGCCCAGACCAACGAGACGTCGCGCCCCGGCGGCAGCGGGCGGCGGCATTTGACGGCGACCAAAGCGTCATTTTGCGGCGAACCGCCTTGCTCGAGGAAATTGCGCACGCTCCACTCTTCGGTACCGAGATCGGCGATCAGCTTGGGCGCAACTGATGCGTCGAGCACATCGAGCGCGATCTTCTCACCAATGCCATCGACCGCGCAATAACCCTGCGCCGCGACAGACTGGCGATTGGGAGCAACATTGGTCGCGACGAGGAACACCTGGTCCTCCTCAATATCGCCATCATAGGTGCCCGGCAGGATCGCCCGCGCCGACGGGCCGCCCGTGTCGATCTTGTAGTCGGACGGGCCGGACAGCTTCACGCCCTTGACGCTGGCAAGGTCGCTCCGCATCTTCACTTCGCACGTCAGGCCGCCGGGGAGCGGCTTTGAAAACTCATGGACGAAGGTTTGCGGATCGACCCAGCGCCCGGTGCCGTCGACCGGGCATTTGACCGTAAAAGGCGCCGCAGCACGGGGATCGCCCAGCGGGACCATTGCCTCAGAAAAACGCATCGTGAAGCGGTCGATCACCCCGCCATTGCCGCCCGCCCCGCCCGGCGTGGCAAGGATCACCTGCGGCGGCGATTCAGTCAGAGCGACAAGCGGGCTCGCCAGAACGGCCAATCCAGCCACGAGCACCCAAGGCTTCCACCCCATATATTCACTCCCCAAGCCGAATCTCGCGATCGCCCCGAAATTGACGCCAAATATCCGGACGAGTCTAGGCTTTCCCGCAGCCACGAAACACAATAGTGCTGAGGTCATCGAAAACCGTGACAGGATCAAAAATGGCTGGGCTCTATTTCGAGGAATTCACGGTCGGGCAAACCTTCCGGCACGGGCTGCGTCGGACGGTCACCGAGACTGACAATGTCCTGTTCAGCGCGATGACCCACAATCCGGCCGCGCTTCATCTCGATGAGGAATATTGCCGCGAGCACAGCGAGTTCGGGACGCGGATCGTCAATAGCTGCTTCACGCTGGGGCTGATGGTCGGGATTTCGGTCGGCGATACGACCTTGGGCACAACGGTCGCCAATCTCGGGTGGGACGAAGTGCGCTTTCCCAAGCCGCTGTTCCACGGCGATACCGTCCACGTCGAAAGCGAGGTCGCCGAAATTCGTGAGAGCAAGTCGCGGCCGCGGAACGGGATCGTCATCTTCATCCACCGCGCCTTCAACCAGAAGGATGAACTCGTCGCGCAGTGCAAGCGTTCGGCGCTGATGATCCGCAAGGAGGCCGCCGCATGAAGCTGCGCTCGCTCCTGTTCGTTCCCGGAGACAGTGAGGCCAAGATTGCCAAGTCAGGCGGCGTCGCAGCCGACGTGCTGATCTTCGACCTTGAGGATTCGGTGGCCGCTACGCGCAGGCCCGAAGCCCGCAAACTGGTGCTGGCGCATCTCGAAGCCAACCACACCGGGCGGACGAGCCCATACTATGTCCGCATCAATCCGCTCGATACGTCCGCCGCGCTGACCGATCTTGAGGCGATCATGCCCGGCGCGCCGGACGGGATCGTGCTCCCCAAGCCACGCGGCGTCGAAGACATATTGGCGCTGAGCGCAACCCTCGACCAGCTCGAAGCGGCGCTCGGCCTGACACCGGGTTCGACCCGGATCATCCCGGTCGCCACAGAAACACCCGCCGCGATCTTCACGCTGGGCGGCTATGTCCATGCCGGGCCGCGGCTGGCCGGGATTACATGGGGTGCCGAAGATCTGAGTGCCGCAGTTGGCGCCATCGACTACAAGGAAGACGGCCTATGGACGGCGCCCTACCAGCTTGCCCGTTCGCTCTGCCTGTTCGCCGCATCTGCCGCTGAAGTCGGAGCCATTGACACGCTCCACGCCGATTTCCGCGATGAAGCCGGACTGGCCAAAGCCGCCAGCAACGCCCGTCGCGACGGATTTTCGGGCATGCTCGCGATCCACCCGGCGCAAGTGCCCGTCATCAACGCGGCCTTCACACCCTCGGCCGAAGAAATTGCGCATGCCGAGGCCGTGGTTGCGGTATTCAACGCCAATCCCGACGCCGGGGTCGCCAGCCTTGACGGCAAGATGCTCGACCGCCCGCATTTGGTGCAGGCCCAGAAAATCCTGGCGAGGCGCTGATGAAGACCAACCAGTCCTTGCGTGACCGGCTTCAGGAGCTTCACGGCCTCACAAAGCAAACGCCGCTGTTCAATCCGGTTTTCCAGCTCAGCCTCGATATCTCGCGCGAACTGGAAAGCGGGGCGCTTTCACTGGGCGCCATTGGCGGGCTGGTGAGCGATCTCGATTGCGAGGCGCTCCAGAGCCGGGCGAAGCGGATCGGCCGGTTACTCGCGCCGGTCCTGCTCGACGACAATCTGGAGCGGCTGCGCGAAATGGCCGATGCATCGGCGACGATGCTCGGTTTCGAGGGCTATTGCGCACGCTGGGGGCAGCCGTTGCTCCATGCCGTTTTCACCGGCCACCCGACTTTCCTGCTGACGCCGGCGCAAAGCGACGCGGTTGCCGAGGCGGCAAGCACCGGGGATACAGCCCCGGCCACACTGTGCTTGGTGGAAGCCGATCGCCCGCCAATCACGCTGGCCGGCGAACATGACGAAGCCATTGCCGCGATGCGCCGTGCAGGCGTTGCGCGCGATGCAATGGTGCGGGTGCTGTTCGAGGTTGCCGCGAAGCACTGGCCCGATCACTGGCAGGCACTCAAGCCCCTGCCCTGGCGGCTCGCGACATGGGTCGGCTACGATATGGACGGCCGCACCGACATCGGCTGGGCTACGAGCATCGGCTTTCGCCTTCAGGAAAAGGCTGAGCGCTTGGCGGGATATGTCAGCGCGCTCAGGAGCATCGATCCGGCCATCGGCAAGACACTAGCAGACGCCGAAGCGCATAGCCGCGAGATGGCGGCGCTATTCGCGACTGATCTGACCGATCCCGATGCGCTGTCCGCTGCGGCCAATCGCCTGACCAGCGATGTTCCGGGCAAGCTGTTGTCTCTGTCTCCCATCATCGCAGACCTCGAAGTGTCGGCTTCCAACCGCGATGCCGAAACCGCCATAGCTCTGCTGACGCTAGCCGCCGCCATGCGCGCCGATGGCCTGGGCATGGGCGGTATCCATTTCCGCGTGAACAGCGCCCAGCTCGACAATGCGATCCGGCGGCGGATCGACCCGGACAATACGCTGGACCTTGCCAGCGGCACCGCGCTCAAAAGGATGCGCACGCTCCTTGCCGAGGTGAAGCCGCTTCGCTCCAATTTCGCAGCGCTCGCAATCGAGAATACGACAGCACTCCGTCAGTTCCTTGCAATGACGCAGATCCTTCATCATGTGGACGGCGACGCGCCGATCCGGATGCTGATCGCCGAATGCGAAGAGCCGCAGACCGTGCTTGCGGCGCTCTATTTCGCGCGATTGTTCGGTATTGCCGACAAAGTCGACGTGTCCCCCCTGTTCGAAACCGAAAGCGCAATGGAACATGGCGCGCGCTTTCTCGACGCTCTGCTGGGGGAGGCTGCCTATCAGGATTATGCGCGGCTGCGCGGGCGGGTGTCGATCCAGACCGGCTTTTCAGACGCGGGTCGTTTTATCGGCCAACTCCCGGCGGCGCTGGCGATCGAGCGGCTGCAAGGCCGGATGGCGCGGATCATGGCGAAGCATGGCCTGACCGATGTTTCCGCGCTAATCTTCAACACCCACGGCGAATCTATGGGCCGGGGCGCACATCCGGTGAGCATCCATGACCGGCTCCGCCACCCGATGAGCGACTGGGCCCGCGCGCAGTTTGCGGATCAGGGCGTCCGGCTTGAACTCGAAGCGAGCTTCCAGGGCGGCGACGGATTCCTGCTGTTCCGCACCCCACAACTGGCGCTCGCGACGCTCACCCGGATTGCCGAGGCGGAGATTGCCCCGCCGCCCGCAGAGGCCGATCCCTTCTATATCCGCACCGACCTAAGCCTCGATTTCTACCGCGGCATCAGGCGCGTCCAGCGGGACCATCTCGCGTCGCGCACCTATGCCCGGGCCATCACCGCCTTCGGCCTTGGCCTGCTCAACGAAACCGGGTCGCGCAAGTCGCGCCGCCAGTCTGACATCTCGGCGGACCGCGAGATGAGTCTGAGACAAATCCGCGCCATCCCACACAATGCGATCCTCCAGCAGCTTGGCTATCCGGTCAACGTCCTGTCAGGCGCAGGAACGGCGGCGGCGGATGACATCGAAGCGATTGGTGACCTCATCAATGCCTCGGCGCGCGGACGCCAGCTTTTCCGCTTGCTCCGCGCTGCCAACCGGCTGGCGAGCATCAAGTCGGTCGCGGCCTTTGGCGAATTGTTCAACAGCGCCTATTGGGCGAGCCGCACCTATCGCGGGAGTGAACCGCACCTCGAAGCCGCCTGCACCGCACTCGCCGAACGGTTGACCAGTGACGACCGGACGGGTGTGTTCCGCCGCCTCGCCTCGCGCCTCAGGGTCGATGGCCTCAAATTCCACCGCCTGATAGCGCGCATTCCCGATCTCGGTGGTCAGGATGATATGGAGGCCACACGCCGGACGCTGGGTGTGCTCCAGGCACTCCGGCTCGCGCTGATGCAACACATGTTCCTGCGCGCCGTCCAGATCCCGGCCTTTTCACGCAGCAACGACATCAGCCGCGATGATGTGCTGGAAATGGTATTTACGCTCAGGATAGACGATGCCGTGCGGTTGTTGCGGAGCGCCTTCCCGGTCGAGGCACCCGCTCTCGCCGATTTCACGGTGAATGAACCCAGCGACTATCCCGATGGCGACGATCAGGCTTATGCCGGAATCCAGTCCGCCTATATCGACCCGATTGCCGACGCCTATGCGCTCTGCCTGCGGATCAGCTCGGCGATTGCCAATCATTTTGGGGCGCATGGTTAGCGCGTGACGTGCACGACCTTGGTTCGTGACGTGTCGCCGCGCGCCAGCACAAGGGCAGATTTGGGCAGGCCAAGTGCCCTGGCGAGAAGCGCCAAAACTGCCTTGTTGGCCTTCCCGTTCTCCGGCGGAACCGTGAGCCAGACCTTGAGCTTCGGTCCTTCCGCAGCTTCGGGTTCAAGGGCCATCCTTTCGGATCGCGCATTCGGCGTCACACGCACCGTCAGGCACCCCCGAGCGTCGATCAGCGCGGCAATCGCCTCCCGCTCAATCATCGGAATAGGTCTGGCGCAGCACCGCCTTCTGTACCTTCCCCATCGCGTTGCGCGGCAGGTCTTCCACGA
>JANLQV010000399.1:0-16909 GCA_031368025.1 Sphingomonadales bacterium
GCCTTCATCGAAATCACTTCGCTGTTCTGATTAAGGGTGGCGAGCGTGATCAATGTCCCCAGCAAAATCGAAAAAGGCAGGAGGAACGCGACGATCTGCGGTGCACGGAGCGTCAGATAAGTCCAGATCTGCGCACTGCCATTGCCCGGATAGGCAAGGACATTGCCCGATTCGCCAAGCAGGTCGAGCGTCTGGAGCACCAGCGTGAGCAAGAACAACACCGCAAAGCTGCGGACGAGGAACATCCGCGCCATATACCAGCTGATCGTGCCTGAAGGGAAAAAGGTATTCGACATGGCTATAAGCTCGACGACTTGGGCACGATGCGGGCGAACTGTCGGCGCACGGCGCTGCCGATCGCGCCAAAGAAGCGGTCAAGCCCTCCAATCGGCTGCCCGCCGGGGACATAGGCGATCGTGTAGAACATCCAGCAGATCAGCGCGGCAAAGAGGAGGAACGGGACCCACAGCGCAAAGAACGGATCGATCAGCCCGAGTGAGCCCATCCCTTCGGCATATTCATTGATCTTGTGGTAGGCGACCACCATGATGATGGAGAGGAAAACGCCAAGCGCCGACGAGGAGCGTTTGGGCGGAACGGCCAGCGCGACCGCGAGCAGCGGCAAGAGCAGCATCATCGCGACCTCAACCAGCCGGAAATGGAAATTGGAGCGCGTTTCGTCGCGGATTAACTTTGAGACCGTCGGATCGTTCCCGACCCGGACCAGTTCGGGGATGGTCAGTTCGCGATCCTTGCCGCCGCGATTGCGGAATGCCTCGATCTTGGGCAGGTCGATCGGCAGATCATGCCCGGTAAAGCTCAGGATCCGAGGCGTCTTGTAACCCGGAGCATTGTGGACGAGCACGCCATTCCCCAGCCTCAGGATGATTGTGTCGGGATCGTCAGTTGCCATGAAGGTCCCGGTTGCCGCCGTCACGGCCAGTGTCTTGCCGCCCTTGCCCTCACCCATCACGAATATGCCGCTGAGGTCACGACCGTTGTTTGTGCTTTTTTCGATTCGCATGGTCATGTGCTTGCCCAGATGGGTGAATTCGCCGACCTTGATCGAAGCGCCCAGCGCACCGGAACGCAATTCAAAGCGAAGCCCCTCATAGGCATAGCGGGCATAGGGTTGGACATAGCCGACAATCGCGAGGTTCACCAGCGCAAGCGCAGCCGCATAGAGATAGGGAGCGCGTAACAGCCGCCCATAGCCTTGGCCCACGGCCTTGAGCGCATCGAGTTCCGACGAAAGCGCGATGCGTCTGAAAGCGAGCAATATGCCCAGCATCAGCCCGATCGGAATCCCCAGCGAGAGGTATTCGGGCAGGAGATTGGCCAGCATCCGCCACACCACGCTGACCGGCCCGCCCTCGGACGCGACGAAATCGAACAGCCGGAGCATCTTGTCGAGCACGAGGAGCATCGCGGCGATGACCAGCGACGAGAATAGCGGGATGGCGATCAGCCGGGCAAGATAGCGGTCAGTGGCGGAGAGCATGTTTTAAGCTTCTGTTTATCCAATGACCATCATTTCGCCGCAAAGAGCCCCGATAATGCGTCGCATAAAGGAAGTTTCCGGCGTTGCGTTTCCGGATATAGCCTTGAGGAGTCACTTGGTCATGTCGAAATTTCGCTTTTGTGCTGCTGGCCTGCTGCTCGCAACCGCTTTTGCCGTTGCCGCACCCGCCAGCGCGGCAGTTTTGGGCCCTGACGCAGCGGTTTGTGAACGCGGAGACGGTCCGGCGATCCTGGTCAATGTCGTCGGATTCAAGAACCGGGCGGGGACCGTTCGTGCCCGCACTTTTGGCGGCAACCCATCAACCTGGTTCGACAAGAAATATTTGTTGAAGCGGACGCTGGCTGATGTGCCGAGTTCGGGTTCAGTTTCGATCTGCATGCCGGTGCCGCACGCCGGGACCTATGCGGTCGATATCCGGCATGATATTGATGGCAGCGGCAAAACGGACAAAGCCGATGGAGCTGGGGCTTCGGGCAACCCGCAGGTTTCGCTGTTTGACATATTGTTCAAACGCAAACCTTCCGCGAACAAGGTTGCGGTCCAGGTTGGCGAAGGCGTGACCTCGATCACGATTGTCCTGAAATATTTGTCGGGCGGCTCGTTGCAGCCCGTCCAGATCAGTTCGGGCCGCTGATATGGTTTCTGTCGCGCTCCTGTCGAACCCGCGGTCGACCGGAAATCGCGACATGCTTCCCCGGATCCGTGCTTTTTGCGCCGCACAGCCTGACGTCTTTCATTATGAAGTGGAACAGGTCGGCCAGATCGCCGAAGCACTTGAATCGATCGCCCGGGTCCGCCCCAAGGTTCTGGTCATCAATGGTGGTGATGGCACCGTCCAGGCCGCGCTGACCGAGCTTTACAATGGCGGCCAGTTCGGGCGGGAGCCCCCTCCCGTAGCCGTGCTACCCAATGGCAAGACCAACCTGATCGCGCTTGATCTCGGCTCTTCGGGTGACCCGCTGATCGCGCTTGCGCGGATCGTGCAGCTTGCCCGCACTGACCTGACGAGCCATCTCGTTGAACGCGAGCTGATCGCGCTGACCGAAGGCGATACTGCGATCAACCGGCCGGTGCTGGGCATGTTCCTTGGCGGCGCGGGCCTTGCCGACACGATTCTCTACTGTCGTCATAAAATTTATCCGTTGGGCCTGCCCAATGGGCTGAGCCACGCGCTTGCGGGGATTCTGGTCCTTTTTTCCGGAATTTTCGGGCTGCATGGCAAGCATTTTCCGCCTCTGCCACAACCGGTTCGGGTTTCCCTGATCCGCGATGGACAGACTCCACAGCGCTTTGCCTTCCTGATCGTCACGACGCTTGAAAAAATGCTGCTCGGCGGAAAATCGCGAGGAGGCGCATCGGGCCTCAAGCTGATGGCGGTCGACCAATCCCCGCTGGCCTTGTTCAAGGCGCTGATCGCTGGCATTCGCGGGCAATTGGGGGATCGACCGGTGGCCGGCGTCCATGTCGAACAGGGCGATGTCATTCGCATCGAAAGCGAACGGTCGAGCGTCATTCTCGATGGGGAAGAGTTCCATGCTCTGACCGGTCGGCCGATTGTGCTCCGTTCGACTCCGCCGGTCTCGTTCCTCCGCCTCGCAGCGTGACCGCGCTCGCCGCGCTGGTGGCCGCCGAACTGGCGGAACCGGTCGATCCTCGTGTGACGGCGATGGCGACTGCGATAGCGAGCCAATACGGAACGGCACCGCGCGCGGTTCTGTTCTACGGATCGTGTCTGCGCCAGCATGAACTCGACGGGCTGATGCTCGATTTCTACCTGATCGTTTCGGATTATGACGCGGCCTATCCCAAACGCTGGCTGGCGACGGCCAACCGGCTCATCCCGCCCAACGTCTTTCCGTTCGCGCATGATAGCCTGGCGGCCAAATATGCCGTGCTCAGCGAGGCCGATTTTGCCGCACTGAACGGGCCGGGGGCCAGCACGGTTTCCGTCTGGGCGCGTTTTGCCCAGCCCACACGGCTGGTCTGGGTGGCGGATGAAGCGGCGCGGGGCGCGGCGGTTGCGGCTATTGCGAAGGCCGCGCCGACCTTGTTCGCGCTGGCCCGGCCAATTGCGGCTTCGGACGATCCAATCGACATCTGGCGCGCCGGGTTCGCGCAAACCTACCGCGCCGAACTGCGCGCCGAACGCGAGGATCGGTCGGGCGCGATCGTCGACGCCGATCCCGAACGCTACCGGAAATTTGGCGATGCGATTGCGCCAATCGCGCTCACCCGAGCAGAGGCGCAAGCGCGCTGGCGCAAGCTCCAGCGCCAGGGCAAGCTGATGTCCGTCGTGCGGCTGGCCAAGGCGAGCTTCACCTTTGCCGGTGGCGTTGATTATCTGGCGTGGAAGATCAACCGCCACGCAGGAACCCAGATCACGATCAAGCCCTGGCAACGCCGCTGGCCCTTGCTTGGCGCGGTGGTGCTGGTGCCGAGACTGCTGATCCAGGGTGCGGTGCGTTAGGCGGCGCGGGTTATTCGGGCAAAGGCCTCAGGCCGCCCTCTTCTGCACTGTCAATTCAAGGCCAAGCGCGGAAAGTACCGAAGTCAGGGTTTCGAGTGTTGGGTTCCCGTTTTCGGACAGCGCATTGTAAAGCGCCTGCCGTCCAAGGCCGGTTTTGCGGGCGATTTCCGTCATGCCGTTTGATCGGGCTACGTCTCCAAGCGCGCTGGCAATGTGCTTAGGGTCGTTTCCTTCCATTGCGGCCTCCAGATAATAGAGGATATCTTCCTGCGTTTTGAGATGTTCGGCAGGATCAAAGGGGTGTAACGTCAATCCCATTATCTGCTTCCTTTGCCAATTGTTTGGCCCTTGTGATATCGCGCGCCTGACTGTCCTTGTCGCCTCCAGTCAGCAGCAGGACAAGTATCTCGCCATGCCATTTGTAATAAACACGGTAGCCAGAACCAAATGGCATCCGAAGTTCCTGAACTCCCTCGCCAACAGGCTTGGTGTCACCCGCTTTGCCATTCGCCAGCCGTTTCAGCCGATCATCAATCCGCACACGGGCTTGCCGATCACGAAGCCCGTCCAGCCATTTCCGAAACTCGGTTGTCTGCAGGGTTTTGATTTCTTGTCCTTCATATAGGACAGATGGCGGCTTGTCAATCTTCTTGGTCACTCCCTACCGCCCAAACTTTCGCGACGTCTTCCCAAACCGCGTCTTCCGCGTACCCGGCTTGCCCTCATTGCTTCGGCCCATCATCGGGAGTTTCTGCTGGTCTACCGGAATGCCCAGCTCGCTCTGTTCCAGCATGCGGATTTCGTCGCGTAGGCGTCCGGCGTCCTCGAACTCCAGATCCGCCGCCGCCGCGCGCATTTTCTTTTCGAGATCCTCGATATAGGCGCGCAGATTGTGGCCGACCATGTGAACCGGACCGTCCTCGATCTCGATCGTCACCTGATCGCGTGAGGCGACGTCCTTGATGATATCCCCAATGGCGCGCTTGATCGATTCGGGTGTGATGCCGTGCGCTGTGTTGTAGATGACCTGCTTTTCGCGGCGCCGGTCAGTCTCGGCAATCGCGCGTTCCATGCTGCCGGTCATCCGGTCGGCATAAAGCATCACACGGCCATCGACGTTGCGCGCGGCGCGGCCGATGGTCTGGATCAGTGAGGTTTCCGAACGCAGGAACCCCTCCTTGTCCGCATCCAATATGCACACCAGCCCGCACTCGGGAATGTCGAGCCCTTCGCGCAACAGGTTGATGCCGACCAGCACGTCATAGACGCCCAACCGCAGGTCGCGGATCAGCTCGATCCGCTCGAGCGTCTCGACATCAGAATGCATGTAGCGCACCCGCAAACCCGCCTCGTGCATGAACTCGGTCAGGTCTTCCGCCATCCGCTTGGTCAGCGTGGTGACGAGCGTGCGATACCCGTCCGCCGCCGCGATCCGGCATTCGCTGATGCAATCCTGAACCTGATCCTCAACCGGGCGGATTGTGACGGGCGGATCAATCAGCCCGGTCGGGCGGATGACCTGTTCGGCGAACACACCGCCGGTCTGCTCCATTTCCCAATTGCCCGGCGTCGCCGAAACATAGGTGGTTTGCGGGCGCATCGCCTCCCATTCGTTGAAGCGCAGCGGGCGGTTGTCGATGGCCGAAGGCAGGCGGAAGCCATATTCGGCCAACGTCAGTTTCCGGCGATGATCCCCGCGCGACATGCCGTTGACCTGCCCGATGGTGACATGGCTTTCATCGACAAACAGCAAGGCATTGTCGGGGAGGTATTCGAACAGGGTTGGCGGCGGCTCTCCGGGCAGGCGGCCGGTGAGGAAGCGGCTGTAATTCTCAATGCCCGCGCAACTGCCGGTGGCGGCGATCATCTCCAGATCGAAATTGGTGCGCTGTTCCAGCCGCTGGGCCTCGAGCAATTTGCCCTCCGTCACCAGTTCCTTCAGCCGCACTTCAAGCTCGAACTTGATCGCTTCCATCGCCTGTTTGAGCGTCGGGCCGGGCGTCACATAATGGCTGTTGGCATAGACCCGAATGTAGTCCAGCGAGGCCACCTTCTTGCCCGTCAGCGGATCGAACTCAACAATCTCCTCGATATCATCGCCAAAGAAACTGATCCGCCAGGCGGTATCCTCATAATGCGAGGGGAAAAGCTCCAGATTGTCGCCCCGCACCCGGAAATTTCCGCGCGCAAAGGCCGCATCATTGCGCTTGTACTGAAGCGCGACGAGCTTGCGGATGATGTCACGCTGATCGACACTCTGGCCTTTTTTCAGATCGAAGATCATCGCCGAATAGGTCTCGACCGAGCCGATGCCATAAAGGCAGGAGACCGAAGCGACGATCAGGACATCATCACGCTCAAGCAGCGAGCGCGTCGCCGAATGCCGCATCCGGTCAATCGCTTCGTTCACCGAGCTTTCCTTCTCGATGTACGTGTCGGAGCGCGCGACATAGGCTTCGGGTTGGTAATAATCGTAATAGGAAACGAAATATTCGACTGCATTGTCGGGAAAAAAGCTCTTGAATTCGCCATAAAGCTGCGCAGCAAGGATCTTGTTGGGCGCAAGGATAAGCGCGGGCCGCTGCACCGCCTCGATCACCTTGGCCATCGTGAAGGTCTTGCCCGAACCCGTGACGCCGAGCAGCACCTGATCGCGCTCCTGTGCGTTGATCCCCTCAACCAGTTCAGCAATCGCCGTCGGCTGATCACCCGCCGGAGAATAATCGCTGACGATCCTGAAAGGCTTCCCCCCATCGACTTTGGGCGGACGCTCCGGCCGGTGCGGGATGAACGCCTGTCCGGTCTCCGGCTCGTCAAGCGTGGTGCGAATCTGGATGGACATATGGGGAACGATAGGGGGTTGGGGGGGATGTGGCAATGACTGCTAACGACCCCAAGTCGGTCATTCCCGGACAACCTCTAGAATCCTGAAATCAGCCGACCGAAGAATTTCGCGGGAGCGTGCCCGGCCATTACAGTGTCACCAAAGAGTTGGGCGTGCGACCATCAACCAGAACACGCCAATGAGCCCGAGGAAGGCGGGCCAGCCCAATACGAACCAAAACCACATCGTGCGTCGATAGTTCGCCCCTAGCGGTTCGCCGACCTCAAACGCCGACTGAGCAAGCCTTTGTGCCTTCATCTGGAGCCAGACTACCGGCACCCAGCACATAAACGCCAGTACGTAGAGGCCATAAGTGACCACCAACCAAGGCTCGAGCAAGGAATAACCCGCAAGACGAACTAGCAGCACACCGCTGAGGGGCTGCACAATCCCGCTGGTGCCGGTGAAAATCCAGTCCGCCTTCACGACCATCCTCCCCACGCGGGCGATGATCGCCGGATCGCCGGTCAGGTGAGCGTTCCAAAAATACCAAGCGGTACCCGCACCGAAACCGAACAAAATCGTGCTGCTGACAATGTGCACCTATTTGATGAGCAGGTAGAACTCCATCAGCGCTTGTCTCCGATCGCCCCATACACCGCGATAGCCAGCATCACGGGTAGGTTCTTGAGCAAGGGGCCGAGGGGATCGAGCCAGAGTTGCGGCAATGCAAAACCGATCACCGCAGTGTAACCAAGCACGACCGCAAGTTGCACCAGCATCATTCGGGCGGGTGATTTATTGAATATTAGCATTCCAGCTATGACGATATCGAGCACGCTGCTGCTAAAGCGCAGCGGGTCGGCCCATCCCGGCGACAGCCCAAGGCTGCGGACGAGGGCGTTCGTTTGTGCCGCGCCATACAGCAGACCGAGCCAAGCAGAAGCCAACCACATTGTAATCAGTGCCGCCTTCAGTACCGGCGCCATGAAAAATAGTTTGGCGTGCCAGCGATCCTGCACCTGCGCGGGACAATCACGCAATGCAGCATCGAGACTCAGCGGCGTGAACCCGATGGCCTTGGCAAACGCAGCGCTATCACCTGCATTTCCGGCGACCATCTGGGCCAGGCTATTGCTAGCGATTGGGCCGTCGCCCATCAGGTCGCCAATCCTCCCGAGTAGCCGCATCACCGGCATCGGCACCCTGACGAAGCGTGCCTGTCCAAATCCCAGCCACGCTCGATAGCGAACGAGCAGGTCTTTGAGGCTGATCGTTTCTGGGCCAACGGGTTCGAGTATCTGTCCGGGAGGCAATCTTTGCTCGCAAGCGATCCGCACGGTGCGGGCCAAATCACCTACATGGATTGGAGTGAAAGCGAAATCGCCGGAGCCGGGCAAGGGCACGAACAATGGAAGACCCGCAAGGCCCCGCATTAGCGACGTTCCGCCGTAACTTCCATCGCCGTAGACAAGCGACGGGCGCAGGATGGTCCACTCGAGGTGAGCACAACGCAGAACGGATTCGCCCGCGAGCTTAGAGATTGAATAGTCGGTCCCGACATCCGCGCGTGCACTAATTGCCGATATCAGCACCACCCGCTTGATCGCTACTGTCTCTGCCGCCGCGTAGAGGGCTTTTGGCATATCAACATGCACCGCATCCATTTCGCGCCCGCGCAAAAGTCCCGCCGCAATGACGATAGCATCAATGCCGACAAGGCGTTCGTGCCAGTTCCCGGGCTTGACTGCGTGGGCAAGATCGAGCGCGCTGAATGTCGCCTGCGGAAACGCAGCAGTAAGCGTCGCGGTTGATCGGGCAACACCGACAACCTTGTGCCCATTTGCGAGCAGTTCTGCCAGAATCTGACGTCCAATGAACCCGCCAGCACCCAACACCAGAATTCGCATGCTCGCCCCTTTGTCAGGCTCATTAACATCAAGGTTAGGGGTGAGCAGCAATAATTACCGCAACGATGTCCGCTTTCCATAAATTGATGCCTAAAAGCAGACAGACGACTAACCACAACATTTCAGACATCACCCAACCAGCGACCGAATGCCTCATCCGGCGCCCCATCAATCTCAACAACATCAATACTCCTGAACCCCACGCGAACCGCGTGAGTGATGACGCGCTGATTGATGAAGTGCCGCGCCTTCCACGGCAGGCCCGAGGCTTTCCACCAGCCGCCATTATCGAGGACGATGATCATGCCGCGGCCGCATTGGTATCGCAAAAAGCCGGTCAGGATCATGCGTCCGCCGGGTGGGGTGCCGTCCATACGCTACTCTCCCCAGAAGGCCGTGCGGTTTGCCTCCGCATCGGCGCATCCGTCGATCAATGATCGGGGAGTTCAAATACCGGCGTTAGTCGGTCCCTGCGCCCTTTAGGCCCGAAAGCCCTGGACATAGACACAAGCTCCCCGACCCGAATGGGGTCAGGGGGCAATAGTTTTGCGGTCTTGCCAAACCGCTAACGCCGGGGATTTGAAACCCCAGAGCCGTGCATACCGGCTCCACTCGGGAACATGTCCGGAATGAACGTCCGATGCAAGAGCTACACCCCACCGTGCCTCGGCGCGAACCGTCCAAAAGGTTGAGCCACGGACGGGGCTGGACATTCGCGACGCAATCGCGATGCTGCGCCCAATTGTCAGGATTTGGGAAAGGTGAATGCCATGAAACATGCGCTGCTATTGCTGGCTCCGGCCATTCTGCTCTCCGGCTGCAACAAGGGTGTGGAGATGAAGAATGCCTCGGCTGCGGAGGTCGCCGATAAAGTGACCGCCGCGGCAGCGGACGGACAGTTCGTTTCGCCGGGTCATTGGGAATCGACGATGACGATGAAGGAAATGAGCATGCCGGGCATGCCTCCCCAGGCGGCGGAGCGCATGCACGCCATGTTGGGAAAACCCAAGACCTTCTCGTCCTGCCTGACCGAAGCCGAAGCGCGCAAGCCCAAGGAAGGTTTTTTCGGCGGCGAGGGTGGCTGTCGCTATGATCATTTTACGATGTCGGGCGGGCGGATTGACGCCGTGATGAAATGCAGCAGCGAGGGCATGTCGCGGACGATGACGATGCAGGGCACCTACAGCCCCGATCATTATCATATGGCGATGGCATCCTCGGGCAGCGGCGCAGGCCCGGCCGGGGGGATGTCGATGAAGATGGAAATGGATGCGCGCCGCACCGGCGCCTGCACTGGCAAGGACGGCGGTTGAGGCCGGTCAGCCTGCTTCGTCGCTGACGGTCAGCGCCATGCGGGCGGCGGCGAGGTCCTCATCCAGCACCATCAGCCGGATCGGAATCGGAAGGCCGCCCCAGTAATTGGCCATTTCTGCATCGAAGATCACCGATTGGACGTCGCAATCGGCCAGTCTCGATTGCACTATCCCGGCTTCGAAGCTGTTGTAATACCGGGCAAGCTCAACCAGTGGCACAGGCCTATCCCTGCCACGGCATTGAGGTTTGGGGACGGGTCGGCAAGCCGTCGATGCTCTTGGTGCGCGCCGCGATGGTTTTGAGCCGGGCTGCGGGATCCTGCTGGGCGTGATATTTGGACAGGGTCGGGCGCTCGGCCTCGAAAGCCATGAACGGCACGCCCCAGCCGCAACTCGTCTGGGTGCTGTCGATGTCGATCAGAAAAATCTGGCGCGTTCCCGGAAGCAGGGTGAACTGTGGGGCGAGCGCTGCCCATTCCTCATCCTGCGGCAGAACCGAACGGCCCCGGCCATAAATGCGAAAAATCAGCGCCGGTCGGTCAAACGCGCAGAACATGATCGTGATCCGGCCGTCCGCCGCCAGATGCGCGTGCGTCTCGTTGCCCGATCCGCCAACGTCCAGATAGCCGACCTGGTTGGGGCCAAGCACCCGGAAACTGTCCATGCCCTTGGGGCTGAGATTGATCCGCGCATCTTCCGCCGCCGTGGCGACGAAGAACACCGGCTGTTTCGCGATGAAGGCGATATGGTCTTCGGTGAGGGCAGAGAAAAATTCGGACATGGTTCGATCCCGATTGACGCGCATGAAATATGCGCATATTTCATGCGCATGATGAAAAACATTACCTCTTCGCCCCGCAAGGCCGCAAATGTTTCCCTCAATGCACAGGCCATAGCCGATGCAAAGGAATTGGGCATCAATATTTCCAAGGCTTGCGAACGGGGCCTTGTCGCCGAGATTTCAAAAGCGCGCGCAGATCGTTGGCGTCGCGAGAATGCCGAAGCGATTGCCTCGTCCAATGAGTGGGTTGAAAAGAATGGGTTGCCGCTCGCCAAATATCGCATGTTCTGATGGCCCGATTTGACGTTCATCGAAGCCGCGACAACGCCAGCCTTTGGCTAAACTGCCAAGCCGAACTGCTGGATGATTACAAAACCCGCTTTGTCGTGCCGTTGATGTCTGCCGAAGATGGCCCCAAGATTGCCGGTCGGCTCAACCCGATGTTTGAGATTGAAGGCAGTCAGGTTGCAATGTTTACACAATATGCCGGCGCGATTCCAAAGTCCGAGCTTGGCGAGTTTGTCACCTCGTTAGCCGATCACGATATGGCGATCCTCAGCGCAATCGACATGCTGATTTCGGGTTATTGACACTCGCTCAGTCAGGTCGCCGTCCCGCCGACTGTAAGACCTTCGACGAGCAGCGTCGGCTGACCCACCCCGGCCGGAACGCTCTGCCCGCCCTTGCCGCAAATTCCGATGCCTTCATCAAGCGCGAAATCATTGCCGATGCCTGTGACCTTGGTCAGCACGCTTGGCCCGTCCCCGATGAGCGTGGCGCCCTTGAGCGAGGCACCGATCTTTCCGTTCTCGATGCGATAGGCTTCGGTGCAACTGAAGACGAACTTGCCCGACACGATGTCAACCTGACCGCCGCCGAAGCTCTTTGCAAAAATGCCGTTCTTGACGCGCGACAGAAGCTCTGCCGGGTCGTCCTTCCCGCCCTTCATGAACGTATTCGTCATCCGCGGCATCGGAGCATGAGCATAGCTTTCGCGGCGGCCATTGCCCGTGGCGGCCACCCCCATCAGCCGCGCATTCAGCCTGTCCTGCATATAGCCCTTGAGGATCCCGTCCTCGATCAGGACGGTCTCTCCCGTCGGCGTGCCTTCATCGTCGATCGAGAGCGAGCCCCGCCGGTCGGGGATCGAACCGTCGTCGACCACCGTGATGCCGGGCGCGCCCACCCGGGCACCGATCCGGCCCGAAAAGGCGGAGGTGCCCTTGCGGTTGAAATCACCCTCAAGCCCGTGGCCGATCGCTTCGTGGAGAATGATCCCCGGCCATCCGGGGCCAAGTAGCACAGTCATTTCACCCGCCGGGGCATCGACGCTTTCGAGGTTGACCAGGGCTTGGGCCAGTGCCTCGTCAATTGCCCGGTTCCAGGTTTCGGGTTTGAAAAGACCATCATAAAGATAGCGCCCGCCGATCCCGAATGATCCACTTTCGCGGCGGCCATTTTGCTCACACACGATGCTGACATTGAGCCGGACGAGCGGCCGGATATCGGTCGCCACAAAGCCATCGGCGCGAACGATTTCGATCACGCTCCAGCTCCCCGCCAGGCTGACAGAAACCTGAGCGACGCGGGGGTCACGTGCGCGTGCCGCAGCATCGACCTGCTGGCACAGCGCAACCTTGTCTGCAAAGGGGATCAGGCTCATCGGATCGCTGTCGGTGTAGAGATGGCGATTATTGAGTCGGGGCGCCGGGGCCATTGACCCCTTGGCCGGATCGAGCAGCGTCAGCGTTTCGCCCGCGCGACGGATTGCCGCCTCACTCAGTTCATTGGCATGGGCAAAACCCGTCATCTCGCCGGAAACGCCGCGCAAGCCAAAGCCGGAATCGGTCGAATAATCCGCAGTTTTCAATCGGCCATCGTCAAAGCCAAAGGCCTCAGACGCGCGATACTGGAGATAGAGTTCGCCGTCGTCGCAACGGTTCAGCAGTTTGGACGTCAGTTGCTGGGCGGTGACTGGATCGAGATTGCCGTCACGATAAAGGAAGCGGCGCGGGTCGGTCAGGTGTGTCATGGCCTACCTATAGGAGAGCAATTCGCCCAATGATAGATTATCGGGCAGGCACGATCGTATACGCCGTCTGCGGAGCCCCAGCATCCGGCGTTGTCACGGCCTGATGCAGGGCCAGCGAAGCCAACGCAGTGAACCCCAGCAACACAAGCTTGATGGCCATACCGTTTGTCATTATTCGGCAGATAGGGCGGGATTGTCGCCATAGCCTGACGAGGCATGGTTAACGGCGCCGTAACCCCAAACGCATCAATGCGTGTCGGTGGACCCACCCGACAGAACAAAGCGCCGATCGCAATATCCGCAATCCACATAGCCACGTTCGTCGATTTCCAGCCACACGCGCGGGTGGCCAAGGGCGGCCCCGCCCGGGATGTCGCTTGCGCCGTCGCAAGCAACGCGGCGGGTCTTGACGGTCACGATTTCGGGCTGGTCGATCATGCTCGCGCCATTAGCAACCGTGGCGACGGCGTGCAACCTGATCAGAAATAGGTGACAATGATCTGGAATGTTCCCGAATAGTCACCCTCAAGCTGGTTGGCCGCGACGGCCAATGTGCCGCCGACCCGAAGGTCCAGGAGCCCCGCCGCCGTCAGGAACCGCAACGTGGGTCCGTTCAGCGTCAGTCCGGTCACGTTCATTGATGCGCCTCCGCCAGCACGGTTGAGCACGGGCAACGGCCCGCGATTGACCTGCACATTTTGGAGCGGCCCACCGTAAGTGAAGAATTGTGCGGCAAGGGGGGTGCCGCCTGCGGCCGTCACGCCGCCCGTCACCGTGCGGGCATCGTTCGCCGGGTTGATCACCACGGTTCCCGCTACGGTCGGTCGCAAGAGGGTCCCGAAATCGAGATCCTCGGTGTTCACGATCGAAAGCGGGCGCAGCGCCACTACCCCTGCATTTCCTGTGGTTCCGGCCGCAATTGCAGGTCCGCAGATTGAGATGCCGGTTAGCAGCATCGCCGTTGCGCACACACATTTGAAAACGGAATCGGCTATTGTCCCCACGTGCCAATCCTCAATCAGTCCGCTTCAGTGTCTAAAGGCGCGGGGTTAAGAAAGGCTTAGGCGCGGGCGGATTGCGTTGCCCGGCATGGCCGCTAAAGCGGGTGAATGACTCAAGCCGCGATTTCAATCGATTCACTCCGCAAAATCTACGAAGGTGGGAAGGAAGCCCTTAAGGGCGTCAGCATCGAAGTGCCGCGCGGAGAAATTTTCGGCCTGCTCGGCCCCAACGGGGCCGGTAAATCGACCATGATCAACATCTTGGCCGGGCTGGTAAACAAGACAGGCGGGCGTGCCAGCATCTGGGGGTTCGATATTGACGCGCACCCCCGAAATGCCAAGGCGTCGATTGGGATCGTGCCGCAGGAAATCCTCTTCGATCCGTTTTTCACGCCGTTCGAAGCGCTGGAATTGCAGGCCGGGCTGTATGGCGTGGCCAAATCGCGGCGGCGCTCGATGGAACTTCTCAGGGCGGTCCATCTTGAGGACAAGGCCGATGCTTATTCGCGCACCCTGTCAGGCGGGATGAAGCGCCGGCTGCTCGTTGCCAAAGCGATGGTGCATTCACCGCCGATCCTGGTGCTTGATGAACCCACGGCTGGTGTGGATGTGGAGTTGCGTCAGCAGCTTTGGGCCTATGTCCGCGAACTCAATGCGCGCGGCGTGACCATTGTCCTCACAACGCATTATCTCGAAGAGGCCGAGGCGCTGTGTGACCGGATCGCAATCATCAACAATGGGGAGCTGATCGCCAACAAGCCGACTCGTGAGCTGGTGGACATGGCGCAGGAAAAGGTAGTCGAGATTACGGTCGATCGAGACCTGACTGAGGCGCCAAAGTCTCCGATGTTTGAAAAGATTGAGCTTAAAGCCGCGCGCGTGCTGACCATCACATACAACAAGGCTCAGGCCAACGCCGGCGATGTGCTGGGCGCTGTGCAGGCGGCAGGACTCGGCATTGCCGATGTTTCGACACGTGAAGCCGATCTGGAGCATGTTTTCCTGAACCTGACGCGCGCGGCCAATGGCTGACGGCACGAGTTACGATGTCCTGATCATTGGTTCGGGCGCGGCCGGGTTGACGGCTGCGCTGACGCTTGCACAGGATTGCAAGGTAGCCGTGCTCGCCAAGGGCGCACTGTCTGACGGCGCGACAAGCTGGGCGCAAGGCGGGATCGCGGCCGTGCTAGAGCCAGGGGACACGTTCGAAAGCCATATCGAAGATACGATGGTGGCCGGAGCGGGGCTCAACAATCGTGAGACTGTCGAGTTCGTCATCGAGAGTGCGCCCGGGGCGATCGCGCGGCTGGCGGCGCTTGGCGTTCCCTTCAACCCCGGCGCTGACGAGCAATGGCATTTGACCCGCGAGGGCGGCCATTCGCATCGCCGTATCGTCCATGTGGATGACGCGACGGGCTGGGCGGTGCAACAGGCACTCGAAAAGGCCGCACACGAACACCCCAACATCACCCTCGTGCCGGATATGGTTGCGATCGACCTCATCATGGGGAGGCACCAGCAGCGTTTCTCGACCAGTGGGCGGATTCACGGCGTTTATGCGCTCAACCGCAAAAGCGGGAAGGTTGAGGCGTTCACCGCGTGCGCAACGATTCTCGCGACAGGCGGCGCCGGGCGGGCCTATCTCTATTCCACCGCTCCACGAGGCGCGACGGGGGATGGCATTGCCATGGCATGGCGCGCCGGTTGCCGTATTTCAAACATGGAATTCATGCAATTCCACCCGACGTGCCTTTACAATCTCGAAGTCAAGAATTTCCTGATTACAGAGGCCGTGCGCGGTGAGGGCGGGCAGCTCAAGATCCCCGGCGGATATCCCGGCGGCGGCGAACGCTTCATGCCTCGTTTCGACCCGCGCGAGGAACTGGCACCGCGCGATGTTGTGGCGCGTGCGATTGATCATGAAATCAAGCGGCTCGGCCTTGACTATGTCCATCTGGATATAAGCCACAGGCCGCCCGAATTTGTCCGCGAACATTTCCCAAACATCCATGCCAAGCTGCTCGGGCTCGGGATCGACATCACAAGGGAACCAATCCCGGTCGTGCCGGCGCAGCACTATACGTGTGGCGGCGTGTTGATCGATCTGGATGGACGCACGGACGCGCCGGGGCTCTATGCTGCCGGCGAAGTGACGCAGTCCGGCCTTCACGGCGCAAATCGCCTTGCTTCCAACTCGCTCCTCGAATGCCTTGTGTTCGGCGAAGCCTGCGCGCGGCACATTCTTGCAAACCGGGACGGGCTGCCGGGCGCGCCGCCGATCCGTCCCTGGGACGAAAGCCGTGTGACCGATTCGGACGAGGAAGTGGTGATCGCCCAATGCTGGAGCGAAATCCGGCATTTCATGTGGAATTTTGTCGGGATCGTAAGGACCACCAAACGGCTGGAGCGTGCCAAGCACCGGATCGACCTGCTGCGCCGGGAAGTGCAGGATTACTACAGCGCGTTTCGCGTCACGCCTGATCTTGTCGAGCTTCGCAATCTTGTGGAAGTTGCTGACCTCATCATCCGTTCGGCACTTCATCGGCAGGAAAGCCGCGGACTCCATTACACGCTCGATTATCCCGATCTGCGCCCGCAAGCTGTTGATACGGTGCTCGTGCCGTGACGGCGGGGTCCTGCCCGATCTGCGGCAAGCCGGTCAGGACTGAATTCCGGCCCTTTTGCTCACGCGGCTGCAAGGACCGCGACCTCCTCAACTGGCTGGGAGAGGCCTATCGCGTGCCGGTCCGCACAGAGGAGGACGAGGACGGTTCTGGGCTGGACAGCACCCCCGAAGCCTGACTATAGGCGCGCTTCACTCCGGCGCGGACACGCTTTCGCGCCATATGCCCGGGTAGCTCAGTTGGTAGAGCATGCGACTGAAAATCGCAGTGTCGGCGGTTCGACCCCGTCCCCGGGCACCATATATTTCTATCAAATAATGTCATTTGCGGGGCAGCTTTCCTGAGAAAAGCGGTTTCGCGAATGTCGATTCCATACAATCCGTTAGAGATGTCTCTCTCTATACCAAAGTTGCGACCCGAGGGGCTCCAACTTGC
>JANLQV010000414.1:0-6425 GCA_031368025.1 Sphingomonadales bacterium
GCCGATAGCGGAACCGGCGGCGGAACGCGGGCGGGCAACGGCTTTGGCCTTGGCACGGGAGGCTGCGGCGCGGCTGGGGGCACGGTGGCGCACCCCGCAAGCGAAACAAGAATGATCAGGAACAGTGCATACCGCATGGCACGTCCATAACTTGGATGCTCACAGGCACAACCCGCCGAATGCCCCTTGTCGCGACGACGCACCCTTTCCATAAGGCAGGCAGAAAAGGGAGGGCACATGGCATCCGGCATCGATCGCGCGCGCTTGAAGGCTATTGTCGGCGGCTCTGCCGGTAATCTTGTCGAGTGGTTTGACTGGTATACCTATTCGGTTCTCTCCATTTATTTTGCGCCGGTGTTTTTCCCAAAGGGCGATCCGACCGCGCAATTGCTCAACACTGCCGCGATTTTTGCGGTTGGATTTCTTATGCGGCCGATCGGGGCCTGGATCATGGGCATCTATGCGGATCGGCACGGCCGCAAATCGGGGCTGGCCCTTTCGGTCGGGCTGATGTGTGCCGGATCGTTACTGATCGCCGTTGCTCCGGGATATGCGAGTATCGGGGTGGCCGCGCCTGCGATCCTTGTCATCGCGCGGATGCTTCAAGGGCTTTCGGTCGGAGGCGAATATGGCGCCAGCGCCACCTACTTGTCGGAAATGGCAACGCGATCCGCGCGCGGGTTCTGGTCAAGTTTCCAGTATGTCACGCTGATTGCCGGGCAACTGATGGCGCTGGTAACGGTGCTCATGCTCCAGCTCGTCTTGAGCGATGCTGCCCTCGAAAGCTGGGGCTGGCGCATTCCTTTTGTGATCGGTGCGATTCTGGCGCTCGGAGTCTATATCCTCCGCAGCCGCCTTGCGGAGACCGATTCTTTCAAGGCGCAGGCGCATGACCGCCCAGCGTCAAATGCCCGCAATCTTTGGCGCAATCATCCGCGCGAATTCATTTTGGTTGCGATGATTACAGCCGGCGGGAGCATGAGTTTTTACGCCTATACAACCTATATGCAAAAATTCCTTGTCAACACGAGCGGGTTCGACAAGCGGACGGCGACCGCCATCATGACGGCGGCGCTCGTGGTGTTCATGGCCATCCAGCCGCTCTGGGGAAAGGCGTCCGATCGGTTTGGGCGCAAGCCGCTGCTCTTGCTGTTCGGCATTGGCGGCTTGATTGTGACGGTGCCGGTCTTTTCGGCGCTGGCAACTGTCACGTCTCCCGCGCTGGCCCTCGCGCTGATCCTCGTGCCGCTGTCGCTGCTGGGCGCCTATACGTCGATCAGTGCGCTGATCAAGGCAGAGCTTTTTCCTGCTCATATCCGCACGCTGGGCGTCGCATTGCCCTATGCCATCGGCAACACTCTGTTTGGGGGCACTGCGGAATATGCCGCATTGTGGTTCAAGAGTGTCGGCATGGAGGCAGGCTTCTACTGGTATCTGACGGCCATCATCGGCGTTGCCCTGATCGGGTTCGTGTTGCTGCCTGATACCAAGCTGACCAGCCTGATCGCCGAAGACTGATGGCCAAGGCGCGCGCCGATCAACTGCTCGTCGAGAGGGGACTGGCGGAGAGCCGCGCGCGGGCGCAGGCATTGATCCTTGCCGGGCATGTCTATTCGGGCGAACGCAAGATCGACAAGGCCGGCCAAGCGCTTGGTGCCGATGCGCCGCTTGAAGTGCGCGGCAAGGATCATCCGTGGGTCTCACGAGGCGGCGTCAAGCTGGCACACGGGCTTGATCATTTTGGCTGGGACGTTGCCGGGGCGGTCGCGATGGATGTGGGAAGCTCGACGGGCGGATTTAGCGATGTCCTGCTCACCAAGGGCGCCAGGCGGGTCTATGCGGTTGACAGTGGTACGAACCAGCTTGCCTGGAAACTGCGCCAGGATGATCGCGTGATTGTTCTCGAACAGACCAGCGCCCGTATCCTGACTGCCGATCATATTCCCGTGCCGATCGACCTGATCGTGTGCGATGCGAGCTTTATAGGGCTGACCAAAGTGCTTGAACGGCCCTTGCAATTCGTGACTCCAGGTGCCCGGCTGATGGCCCTGATCAAGCCGCAATTCGAGGCGGGTCGCGAAGACGTGGGGAAGGGCGGGGTCGTTCGTGATCCAGCGATCCATCTTCGCGTTTGTCATGATGTTGAAACATGGTTGTCCGCATGCGGCTGGCATGTTGTGGGGATCACTCCAAGCCCGATCACGGGCCCCGGAGGCAATGTGGAATTCCTTATTGCTGCAACGCACAACACTTGACGCGAACGGAAAGTGCTGCCAGCGGCGTCGCGTGTTCCGTCACAGTTTCCTCCTGCTCTTGCTCATCGCGACCACGCCTGCACTGGCGCAGCGCACAACCAATAATGCCGTTACCTCGGCGGACGATGCGTTCGGACGCGCGGTGGGTAATGAAAAGATCGGTATCTATTCGACGGAGGAAGTGCGCGGATTCAATCCGGTAGAGGCGGGCAATGTGCGGATTGAAGGGCTGTATTTTGACCAGCAATCAACGCCTTCCAGTCGCCTGGTAGACAGTTCGTCCGTCCGCGTCGGCTACGCTGCACGGGGCTATCCCTTCCCCTCGCCAACTGGAATTGCCGATCTCAAGCTGGAAAAATTTGAAGGCCAACGGATATTCAGTGTTGATGTTGAAACAGAATCTCGCCGCAACAAGGCGGGATCGATCCAACTGAAATTGCCTTTGATTGGTGATCGGTTCGGTGTTTCGGCAGGGTTGGGCCTTCGGTCTGCGAACGTGCCCCAAGGTCGCAACGGAAATTTCTCCAGCGCCGCGATCAGCCTCGACTGGAAGCCCTATGACGGAGCCGAGATTGTGGCCTTTGTGAGCCGGTTTCATTTCGGAGATGGCCGGGCGTCCCCAATCATTTTCCCGGCGGGCAGCTTTGTGCCGTCACGCATCAAGCGGTCAATCTATCTTGGCCAGCCCTGGGCCGGAAACAAGACCACGGGCACGACGCACGGTGCCATCGCCAAATTGCCGCTGGGTAGTATCAAGCTCGAGGCCGGATTGTTTCGCTCCGCCCGAGACGACGCGCGCAGCTTTGCAGATATTGAACTCGGAACCGAACGTGATGGACGCGTCGCCAATCGCGTCGTCATTGCCGATGAAGATAATGGCTCCGGCTCCACGTCGGGAGAGTTGCGCCTGACCCGCATCTGGCAGGGTGGGGCGCTGCGTCACAGCGTGATCGCAGCGTTTCGCGGCCGGAGCCAGAGCCGCGCCTTTGGCGGGCAACAGCGCGTCTTGCTGGGAGCCAGTCAGGCGGGGGTGCGTGATGACCGTCCCGAATCGGGCCTGACCTTTGGCGCGAACAGTGAATCCAAAGTTCGTCAATTCACATACGGTCTTGGTTATGACCTGCAATGGAACGGGCACGGCTCGCTGGGACTGGCCATACAGAAGAGCGATTATCGCAAGGACACGCGCGTCGCCGATCTCTTGCTGCCCAAGACTGTCAGCCGGGACAGGCCATTATTGTTCAGCGCCAATGGCTCGGTCAGCGTCCTGGCGGGCGTGAGCATTTACGCTGGATATGTTCGCGGTCTGGAGGAAAGCGCCGTGGCGCCCGACATTGCGACCAACCGCGATGAAGCACCCCCAGCCATTCGCACCAGCCAGAAAGATGCGGGCGTGCGTTATGCCATCACGCCCAAACTCAGCCTGATTGCGGGCGTGTTCGAGGTGCGCAAACCCTATTTCAATATCGATGCCACCCGTCGTTTTCGCCAGCTTGGTCAGGTCAGCAATCGGGGTGTCGAAATGTCATTGGCTGGCACGATCGCGCCGGGGTTGACCGTTGTGGCAGGGAATTTGTTGCTCGATCCAAAAATCAGTGGTCCCGAAGTGGTTGCCGGTTCAATCGGAAAGCGCCCGGTTGGCTCTTTCAAGCGCCGCTCGATCGTCAATCTGGACTGGAAGCCCAAGGGGCAGGAAGCCTGGTCGTTCGATCTGGCGTTCGAGAGCTTTTCCTCCGAAACAGGAAACAGCCGGAACGATTTTGTTGCTCCCTCGCGGGAAACGGTCGGAATTGGCACGCGCTTCCGCTTCAGGTTGGGCGGTACAAAATTCCTTTTGCGCGGCCAAATGACCAATGTGTTCAATGATTATGGCTGGAAGGTGAGTAGCAGTGGCGGCTTCACTTATACCCTGCCGCGCACGGCCGTGCTGAATCTCGCAGCCGATTTTTGAGGCTTGGTCGAACAAGCCGCCCCTTTCGTCGAAATAAGATTACACCCGTAATCGACTGATTCGATACGGCGGTATGCACATACGATATTCATTGCTTCTTTGCGCGTCTGCACTCTGTTCAGCCGCACCCGCATTCGCTCAACGCACTGACGATAACGCAGTGACGTCTGCCGAAGATGCCTTTGGCAAGACGGTCGGTGATGAACAGATCGGTATCTATAATCCCTATGATGTGCGGGGTTTTTCTCCCGTTTCGGCTGGAAATGTTCGAATCGAGGGGCTCTATTTCGACCTCCAGTCGAATCTGACCGATCGTCTGATCGATGGATCGACCGTCCATGTCGGTATTTCGGCGCAGGGCTATCCGTTTCCGGCACCGACAGGCATTGCGGACTATTCACTCAGAAGGCCGGGGGACAAATTCGTGACCTCGTTGGGGTTGAACTATGGCCCTTGGGGAGGGAAAAGCGCCGAGTTTGACCTGCAGGTGCCGATCGCTGGTAGCAGGTTGGGCGCGACTGTCGGGGCCGGGGTCTATCGCGAAGGAAATCCGTTCGGCGGATCGCCGCAAGTCGAATCATATGCTGCATCAATCAACTATCAGGCTGGCCCGAATTTCGCGATCCATCCCTTTTGGAGCCAGATCAATGTGCGCGATGAGGAAAGCCAGTCGCTGATCTTTACGTCTGGATTTTTTCTGCCGCCGCGCATTCCACGTAACCGGTTCTTCGGACAGAAATGGGCGGATTTTCAAGCGAAGCTCAATACTTACGGTGTCGTGACAAAGGGTCGGTTCCTGGGTTTGGATCTGGGCCTCGGCATTTTCCGTTCAACGCAGTCGTCGGTCAAGGATCACACAGACTTGCTCTTTGGCACCAGCCAAACGGGGGCCGTGACCGATCGCGTTGTCGTGGCGGATGCTGGCAATTTTTATGGATCGACATCTGGCGAATTCAAGGCGTCACGCAGTTTTGTCGAAGGGCCGCGCCAACACAGCATCCACGCCTCGATTCGCGCCCGCTCGCTCTCGCGGCGTTATGGCGGGTCAGACCTGATCGATCTTATGGCCAGTCAGATTGGCGTGGAAGATTTTCGTGCCACACCGATCGAAACATTCGGCGCAAAATCCCGCGATCGCGTCAAGCAGACCACGTTCGGATTGGGATATGAACTGCGTTGGCGTGATTTGGGCGAACTGAGCTTTGGCCTCCAAAAAACGAACTATTCGAAGCGCGTTGACGATCCCGCAAAGCCCGTCCCCCCGCCCGAAACGAAGGACGCGCCGTGGCTCTACAGTGCGACTGCGGCAATATACCTGACCAGGAACGTCGCGCTTTATGGCGGCTACACCCGCGGGCTGGAGGAGAGCGAAGTGGCGCCGATCAGCGCCTCAAACCGCAACGAAGCCCCGCCCGCGATCAGGACGGAGCAAAAGGATTTCGGCGCGCGCTGGACGATAAGCCCCGGTGTGACGGCTGTTCTGGGCTATTTCGACGTCCGCAAACCCTATTTCAATCTCGATACGGCCTCCCGCTTCCGCCAGCTGGGCACGGTGCGCAATCGCGGTCTTGAATTCTCATTGTCGGGACAGATAGCACCCGGCGTCAACCTAGTGGTGGGGTCAGTCTATCTTGACGCTCAGGTGTCTGGCGAAGAGGTCAATCTCGGGCTGATCACCAGGAATCCGGTCGGGACGTTCAAGCTGCACAATATCGCCAACCTCAATTGGAATGTGCCCTGGCACAAGCCGCTGACGCTGACCGCCCGGTTCGAAAGCACCAGCGACCGGATCGCCAGCGATGATCCCGCGGCGCCCCGATCATTCGTGATTCCGGCGCGTTCGGTGACGAGTCTCGGTGCCCGCTATCGCCTGACGATCGGAAAAACGCCGATCCTGATCCGGGGGACGGTCGACAATGTCTTCAACACGTTCGGATGGAACCAGGGGGGAGGCCAATTCTTCATACCCAATGGCTCGCGCCGCTTCTCATTGTCTCTGGCGGCTGACCTTTGACCGCCGTATAGCCGCGTCTCCTGCTGTGGGAGGCAATGTGTGAGTCAGTTGGCGTCGAGAGAGCAATTGCGCATGTCATTCATGCGCTGGGCATTGGTGACTATTCCTTCAATTCTGTTCCTGGGGTTTTTCATGGGGCGGATTTCGAACAGCGGATTTGGCAATCGCTGGTTCGATGCGCTTCAAAAGCCCGACTGGTTTCCGC
>JANLQV010000087.1:0-2135 GCA_031368025.1 Sphingomonadales bacterium
CTGATCAAGAAGGCGAAGCTGAAAGGCGGCGTGCGTCGCTGACAAGGACGGGCCCTGGGGGAGCGAGACACATGGACATCATTCTGCTGGGCCCTCCGGGCGCGGGAAAGGGCACACAGGCAAGCCGCCTTGTCGAAGAACGCGGCATGGTCCAGCTTTCGACGGGAGACATGCTCCGTGCCGCCGTCAAGGCCGGCACGCCGACCGGCCTCAAGGCCAAAGCCGTGATGGAAGCCGGAGAACTGGTTTCGGACGCAATTGTCTCGGGAATCATTGGCGAAGCGCTCGATGATCTGAAACCCGATACCGGCGTAATCTTTGACGGCTATCCCCGCACCGCCGCACAGGCCTTGTCGCTCGACATCATTCTGTCGGATCGAAAGCGCACGCTTGATCATGTCATCGAGCTTGACGTTGATGAAGATGCGCTCGTCGATCGGATCACCGGCCGATATACCTGTGCGAAGTGCAACGAAGGCTATCACGACAGGTTCAAGAAACCCAAGGTTGAGGGCGTTTGCGACGTGTGTGGTTCAACCGAATTCAAGCGCCGTCCCGATGACAATGAAGAAACCGTCCGCACCCGCATGGCCGAATATCGCGCCAAGACTGCGCCGATCCTGCCGGTATATGAAGCGCGCGGACTTGTGCGCCGGGTCGACGGCATGGCGGATATTGCGCATGTGACTCAGGAGATCGAGTCAATTCTCGACGGGTAATCGACCGCCCCCTGCCCAAGAATGGGATCCCGTCATCCTGAACTTGTTTCAGGATGACGATAGCGCTCAAGGAGAATGGCTCGCCCTCAGTGGAGCGAGAGCGTATCCTTGATTCGGAGCTTCTCTTTCTTGAGTTGGGCGATTCGTGCGACATCCGGTGCGGGCCTGCGCGTCTCTTCCTCGATCAGGCGATCGAGACCGGCGTGTCGGGTTTCAAGGCTGTGAACATGGCTGGCTTCCATCAGCGACTCTCCATTGTTGACTGCGAATCAGAGTAAATCACTAAAAGCCTTGCCTGTCTCGCACTCATTGTGATGAATGCGACCAATTGACGATATGAATCGGCGAAACGGGAACGGCTTGGTGGCATCATCTTTTGGAATGCAGGAGATTGAACACCGGCTTGGCGTGCTGCGGGAGGAACATCGTGACCTTGATGCCGCGATTTTGGCGCTTCTGCTTGGCGGCAGTACGGACCAACTGCAGGTCGCGCGGATGAAGCGGCGCAAGTTGCGGGTCAAGGATGAGATCCAGTTGCTGGAAAACCGACTCGTGCCAGATATCATCGCCTGAACCGGGCCGGCCCTGTCAGCGCCATTTACCTTCAATCGCAATTCCCCCGATCAGGCTGATGTGCGATGACTCATCTTTGCGGAAACCTTGAGAGTCGGATATGAAACCAGCCAAGGGTATGACGGAAAAGCTGATCGACACGCTTTACATGGAATCCATGGTGCTGGCCGATGAGGCGCGGAGCTATTTCGATCAGTTCGGGCGCGATGCCCGCGCTGACATGACCCCGCTGCAACGCGTCAGTTTTTCCTGCGAGTCGCTGAAAGTCACGACCCGGCTGATGCATTCGATTGCCTGGCTCCTGACGCAGCGTTCACCGCATGGCGCCCAAAACCCGCTCGCCGCAGCGGCGCCAAGCGATGAAGCGACCGTCACCAGCCTGCCCGATGAAGCCCGGCACCTGATCCGCTCAAGCGAGGATATTTACGCCCGCATCCAAAGGCTCGATCGCAAACTGGCGCAATCTCCAAATGATCCCAATCCCGCACGGTTCTTGCGTGAACGGCTTGAGCGGGCGTTTTAGGCTCAAAAGATTGCCCGTACTGTGCGCGCGTGCAATAGCGCGACATGCACATGCCGGGAGGGCATTTTGACCAAATTCACCGTCAACAACCAGCCGGTCGAATACCGGATGGATCCCGAAACGCCGCTGCTCTGGGCCTTGCGCGAAGCGTCCAACCTGACGGGCACGAAATATGGCTGCGGTTCGGGTGACTGCGGCGCTTGCACCGTCGATGTCGATGGCCGCGCAGTGCGATCGTGCCAAGTCACGATTGCTGGCGTCGAAGGGACTCTCGTGACAACAATCGAAGGCCTTTCGCGCGATCGAAGCCACCCCGTCCA
>JANLQV010000028.1:0-2379 GCA_031368025.1 Sphingomonadales bacterium
GGCGCAGCGCCACGCCGAATTTGGCGCCGCCGGGGACCGGTCCGGACGTAGTGAATGCGGCGAGACTCTGCTATAAAATTTGGTAAAAAACACATTTTCCAAATTCAGGAAAAAGATATTTTAAATGATATATGTCATATGATTAATCGATTTTTATTCATACCTGTTCGTTATCATTGACCGTTTGACGGCAGAGGATTTCTGGTCTGTTGCGAGGCGCAAGTGCTTGTATTTCACAAGGAGAATTCTTTGTGACGATCATCGCTTGAGTTCGCATATGCAGCATGATAACGCTTGCGCCGAGGCCACAATACGGGATTGCCAATGCTCTATCTCGATTCCGTAGGCACGCGACCGTCGCATGCAGAAACTGAACCGGAACACTATCGATACTCATCGGACTTTGCGATCCGTGCACTGGATATTCTGATCGCAATTTGTGCGTTGGTCGTGCTCGGACCTTTTCTTATCCTCATTGCCGGCTCTATCTTTCTCATGGACGGCGGTTCGCCTATTTTTGCTCATCAGCGGGTTGGGCGGGGGGGCAGGGCCTTTGGATGCCTGAAATTCAGAACCATGGTTATGGGTTCACAGCAGAAACTGGATGAGTTGCTGGCACGTGATCCGGTCGCCCTTGCCGAATGGGAGCGTGACCACAAATTGCGGAACGATCCGCGTGTGACCGCGCTCGGTCGGTTCTACCGCAAGGCCAGCATCGATGAATTGCCGCAACTGATCAACGTCTTGAGAGGTGAGATGTCGATCGTCGGACCACGCCCGATCGTGAATGCGGAGCGGGCGCGGTATGGACGCCATTTTGCGACTTATTGTTCGGTCACCCCTGGTATCACCGGAATCTGGCAGGTCTGCGGGCGCAACGACGTTTCCTACCGCAGGAGGATCGCCTGTGACGTGCTCTACGCCCGCTCGCGATCATTACGCCGCAACATCATCATTATCGCCATGACCGTTCCCGCCGTGCTTAAAAGCGAAGGCAGTTATTGAGGCGCTCGCCTTCCGGCGTTCATCTCCATCCAGTCGAGCATCTTGCGACCGATCTCGGTTGCATCGAAATGATCGGCTTCGGCGCTTGCGGCTTGTCGCCATTTGGCAAGCTGTTCGGGAGCATCGAGAATATCCGCAAGGGCCATCCGCCAGCCGCTAGCTGTCATGTCGGCGACGAGGCGGCCATTGTGTCCGTCGCGCACAAGTTCAGGGATGCCACCCCGCGCGCTTCCCATCACGGGCAAGCCAAGACCCAGCGACTGGATAACGACACCAGGGGAGTTTTCCGCCCAGATTGACGGGATGCACAGCAAGTCGCTTTGCATCATCTGGTTGGCAAGTTCGGCGTGGGAAATGAAGCCGAGAAAGTTGCACCAGGGTGCGTTACCGAAGCGGGCGCGCAGTTCTGCTTCCTGCTGACCCTGACCCGCCAGCATCAGCGATATTCGGTGGGTGTCCGCCAGTGCTTCAACTGCCTCCAGCAGGATGTCGATCCCTTTGGTATCGTGGATCCGGCCCGCATAAAGCAGGCGCAGCGTGTCGCTCTCGGTGCGCCGAATGCTAGGCTTTGGGTAGGTGTTGGGATTGAGGATGACCGCATTGGGATAGTCGTGAAGCGGAAAATAGCGGCCAAGGGTCTCGAGGTTCGCCCGCGACGGCGACACGAATGAAATGCTTGCCTGCTGGCGGATCAGGCCAAGCTTGTATCGCGCGGATGCCTTGCAGGGCAGACACTGGGATTCGCAATCCTTGCCGTTCTTGAACATATTCATCCTGATGCACGCCAGGCCGAGATCGGGGAGGACATAGTTGACCGGAATTCGTCGCTTTGCGACTTCCTTCAGGAGAGGGTAGCCAAGCCCCTGAATCAGATGGACATTGACGAGATCGGGCGCGAATTCGTCAAGGATGCGGCCGAATTTCGAGCGCAGCGCCTGGGTGAAATGGTCCTGCAGGTGCCAGAGCGGCTTTTTGAACGTTGGGGCCTCGTAGAAGCGGAAGACCGGATAGACATGTTTTGTTTTCAAGCGGACGATCCGCACATTTGAAGGGGTTGTCTGCTCGCCGTCATCTTCGTCGCGGTCGGCCGCCCGGACGACCAGAACATCATGGCCAGCAGCAACAAGAAGTTCGGAAAGGTTGCGGGCAGACACCTCTGCTCCACCCAGCATCTTGGGGGGATACAGCGATGAAATCTGAAGGACTCGCATCAGGTCACTGCCTGGCTGGCAAACGCCCCGGTTTCCATCCGGCGCCAGCTCGCAAGCCGCAGCACAAGGAGTATCGTCGCAGAAGCGAGGGCCGCGACCGCCGCACCAAGGATGCCGAGCGCTGGAATGAAAGCAAGACAACCGATCACGGTGAGGCAGAGCC
>JANLQV010000081.1:0-7542 GCA_031368025.1 Sphingomonadales bacterium
CGCCAGCGAAAAATTCGACGTGCCGACGCCACGCAAGAAGAGCGACTGGTTAATGGAAACCGCCGCCTTGCGGAAATTCAGCGAGGGTACGAGGTATTGTGCACTTTCAAGGTTTATTCCACCCTGGTTTGCCAGTGCCGCGCCACTGATCACAGAAACGGCAACGGGCACGTCCTGCAGTCGTTCGGAGCGCTTTTGAGCCGTAACAACGATTTCAGCAGGCGCCGCTTCTTCCTCGGCCGACGCCTCTTGGGCGAAGCTGGGCGCGGATATCGCAATCATCGCCAACGCACTTGTCGCCATCAGGAAAGTCTTCATCTTGTTCCTCCTCAGTATCACCTGGTCCCTTCCAGGCGTATTCTTCTCAAAAGCCGAGTTCGGCCATTTCCACGACGCGCTTTTCTCGCGCGCTGAGTTCTGCAGCCGTGCCAATGGCAACCGCCATCAACCCGTCCTGCGCCGTCACTTCCACCGGGCCGGTTCCGGCAATCGCGGCTTTAAATTTCTGATGCTCGAAAAAGGTCGATCCGTGGTGATGCCCGGCCTTCAATATCGCTTCGTCAACATGGATCCGCGTCCGTTCCACCGCCTTGGGCGCCATGAAGCCAGTGCGCGGCGAAAAGACGAGTTCACCCGCCGGGATCAGGCAGTCGAGACGAGCCTTATCCCCCACGGCGGTGATCTCTTCCTGGTTTTCAGCCCCTTCGGCGAACATCGCGAGATCGAGCATCGCGCGAACGCCATTGGCGAAATCGACGGTGGTGTAGCTATTGTCGAGTATGTCGGGGAGCTTACCGTCATAGGCTTCATCGAGATGGTTCACGTCCATCGCGCCCGAACAATAAACCCGCACGGGTTCCGACCCGACGATCAGCCGCATCAGATCGAAGAAGTGGCAGCATTTTTCGACCATCGTGCCGCCGGTGTTGGCAGAAAAGCGATTCCAGTTTCCCACCTTGGGGAGAAACGGAAAGCGGTGCTCGCGGATCGAAAGCATCTGGAGCCTGCCAACGCGGCCGGCGTGAAGCTGGCGGATGAATTCAGCGGCGGGCGGCATGTAGCGATATTCCATTGCCGTCCAGAAAATGCCGGGCGCTTGCGAGGCCCGATCGACGATCCATCGTGCATCGTCGATGGTCGTTGCCAGTGGCTTTTCACAAAGGATATGGAGTCCCTTGTCGAAGAGCGGCGCAAGTACGTCGCGATGGGTATGGTTGGGGCTGGCGACAATCACGGCGTCTACAAGCCCGGACGCCGCGAGTGCTGCTGAATCAGGGAACTCCGCAACCCCCTCGGCATGTTTGCCCAGGGCAGTTTTTGCCCAGCCCAGCGACGCAGACACGGGATCGGCAAGCGCAGTAATAACCGCACCCGGCGTCAGCGCCAGGTTCTGGATATGCTCCACGCCCATCATTCCCGAGCCTATGAGCCCGTATCTTATCGTTTCGACCACCGGCCTTGCCCATCTTATGACAACGATGTCTGAAAACTCTTGTCTCACGCCTCGGACGATTGCGCAAGGCAGCAAGATGCCTTGAGAACGGAAAAGATCGATGACTGTTTCCCATCTGCAACAGCCGTGTTAGGCATTGTCGCATGCGCGTCACCATCAAGGATGTCTCCCGCGTCGCCGGGGTGTCGATCAAAACCGTCTCGCGCGTGCTCAACAAGGAACGCTATGTCCGCGCAGATACACGCGAGCGGGTTGAAGCAGCTGTCAAGGCGCTGAAATTCAGCCCGAGCCTGGCCGCGCGCACGCTTGCCGGGCGTCGCTCATTCCAGATCGCATTGATTTATGACAATCATTCGCCTTTCTATATTCATCAGATCCAGGAAGGCGTATGGGCGCAGTGCAAGGAACAGGGCGTCCGCATGTTGGCCCAGCCCGCTGATGTCGCATCACCGACGCTCGCAGCCGAAGTTGGCGGGTTGATCGATGAAACCCATGTTGACGGCGTGATTCTCTCCTCCCCGGTGACCGACGCACCCGCTGCGCTCGCGGAGTTGGAACGGCGCGGCATCCCCTTTGTGCGCATCTCTCCCGGAACGAATCACGCAATGACGTCTTCTGTTTTCATGGATGACGTCCAGGCGGCGGATGACATGACGACCCATCTGATCAATGAGGGACACAAACGGATTGGCTTCATCATTGGCCATCCCAACCACATGGCGAGTGACCAGCGCCTTTTCGGATATCGCCGTGCGCTCGACAGGGCGGGTGTGGCGTTTGAACCAAATCTGGTTCGCCCCGGCCTGTTCGATTTCGCGAGCGGCGCGGCTGCGGCCGAGATTCTTCTCTCGCTCAGCGATCCTCCAACAGCCATTTTCGCGAGCAATGACGATATGGCAGCGGGTGTCTTGGCGGTCGCTCATCGCAAGGATATATCCGTGCCTGAAGCGCTCTCGGTTGCCGGATTTGACGATACCGAACTGGCAAGCGCAGTCTGGCCGCCCCTCACGACAATCCGCCAACCGACCCGCGATCTCGCCTACACCGCCGCAGGGTTGCTCTTTGGCAAGGAAAGCGGCGTGGTCCATCGGCGGCTCCAGCACGAATTGATCGTGCGTGGCTCGACCGGGCGGGCGCCGTCCGATGCGCTTCACACTTGACCATAAAGACTTCTGCCGCCACAATAAGACAGCGTTGTCAGTGTTAGCCAGATCGAGGTCTCATGTCCTTTCTCCCCTCCCCGCCCACCACACGCACTCTTGGTCCGGGCGGAAAGGAGGTCAGTGCTCTGGCCTGGGGAATGTGGCGCTTTGCAGGCGATGACATCGCGGCGGCTGGGCGGCTGGTTCAGGCGGCAATTGATGCGGGCATCACTCTGTTCGACACCGCCGATATATATGGCTTTAACGGCACAGGCGGCTTTGGTGACGCGGAAACACTGCTCGGCAAGGTATTTGCAGCCAATCCCGGGCTGCGTGACGCGATGGTGCTGGCCACAAAGGGCGGCATCATGCCCCCCATTCCCTATGACCAGAGCCGCGATTACATGATGGCTGCGCTCGATGCGTCGCTTTCGCGTCTCGGCGTCGAACATGTCGACCTTTGGCAGGTTCATCGCCCTGACATTCTCACCCATCCGCAGGAGCTGGCCCGTACGCTTGAAGATATGGTGAAAAGCGGGAAGGTCGGAACCATAGGCGTTTCCAACTTTACGCCCTCGCACATCGCTGCGCTCAAGACGTTCCTGACCGTTCCGCTCGCCAGCATCCAGCCTGAATTCTCAGCACTTCACCTTGAACCGATCGAGAATGGCCTGTTCGATCAGTCGATGGCGATGGGCGCAACCGTGCTGGCCTGGTCACCATTGGGGCAAGGAAGAATCGCACAACCGAAAAGCAAGCGCGAGCAGGAGGTGGCCGACGCGCTTGACGGTGTTGCAAAGGACCAAGGCGTTTCGCGCACCGCCGCAGCCTATAGCTGGATCATGGCGCACCCGGCGGGCGCCATCCCGATTGTCGGATCGCAGCAGGCAGAACGGATTGCCGAAGCGGTCGACGCGTTCAAGGTCCGCTGGACCCGTGCCGATTGGTACGCGGTGCTGGTCGCTTCAAGACAGGAGCCACTGCCATGACAAACGCCTGCGAAGTCGCCTGGTTTTCTGCGCTTTGCGACGATGACTATGAGTTCCTTGGCGTTCCCGATCCGAGCCTTGCCTCAAGCTGGGAGCATTGCCGCAACATCGTCCTCCGCGCTGAAGAAGGCGGCTTCGACAATATCCTGCTGCCATCAGGCTATCAGTTGGGACTCGATACAACGGCCTTTGCCGCAGCAATTGCCGCGGTCACGCGCCGGATAAAACTGCTCATGGCGGTTCGCATCGGCGAAAACTGGCCGCCCCAGCTTGCCCGCCAAATTGCCTCGCTAGATCAGATTTCAGGCGGGCGGCTCAATGTGAACATCATCTCGTCCGACCTGCCGGGGGAGACGCTGGCGAGCGACCCGAGATATGCGCGCACGCTCGAGGCAATGCAGATCCTGCGCACCCTGCTGAATGGCGAACACCTCTCGCACAAGGGAAAATTCTGGAACCTCGACATCGATCCGCCGCGCATCAAGACCGCGAACGGCAAATGCCCGCCGCTCTATTTTGGAGGACTGAGTCCGGCTGCACGCGAGGCCGCAGCCCAGGGGTGCGACGTCTATCTGATGTGGCCTGACACAATGGACAAAGTGCGCAGCATTATTTCGGACATGAAGGCGCGGGCGGCCAATCATGGGCGGACGCTCCGCTTCGGCTATCGTGTCCACGTCGTTGTTCGCGACACCGAAGCCGAGGCACGCATCGCGGCTGATCGGTTGCTTTCAAAGCTTGACGACGCTGAAGGTGCCGCCATCCGGGCCAAGTCGCTTGACAGCCAGTCTGCTGGCGTTGCCGCGCAAGCGGCATTGCGTGAGAGCGCCAGCAATGATGGCTATGCCGAGGACAATCTGTGGACGGGAATCGGGCGCGCCCGTTCGGGCTGTGGGGCGGCGATTGTCGGCGATCCCGATCAGGTGCTCGCCAAGTTGCGCGCCTATCAGGCCGAAGGGATCGAGGCTTTCATCCTGTCCGGATATCCGCATGCTTCGGAATGCGATCTCTTTGCACGGCACGTTCTGCCACACCTGGAACATGGTCCGCTGAAGGTTTAGCGTTTCCCGCTACTTCTGCCCTGAAAGCAAACCGGTCGCTTCGGCTTCGCTGATCACTTCGGCATATTTGGCCTGCAAGTCGAACAGGTTCGCCTCATGTGGGGCAGGATGCCGGTCTCCGCATCCCTCGCGGACGACAAAAGGCGCGAACCCCGATTGCAGGGCATCGAGCGCCGTGGCGCGAACGCAACCCGAGGTTGAAAAGCCGGTAATGACAAGCGTGTCGACAGCCATAACATGCAGTTTTTCGCCGAGCCCGGTGCCGAAAAATGCCGACGCATATTGCTTGGTGATCACCAGTTCGCCGTCCTGCGGCCCGAGTTCGGGCGGAAAATCCCCAAGCGGAGACCCGGCATCGAAGACCTTGAGGGCCGGAATTTTCTGATAGAATAGCCCACCATTTTTTCCGCCCGGCTCATAGGCCACATTGGTGAAGATGACAGGAATTCCGGCCGCGCGAGCGACAACAGCGAGTCTGATGTTTGCCGGCAACACATCCCCGGCCGCAGCAAACAGCGGGGAAGCAGGATCGAGATAGGCCATGACCAGATCGACGATCAACAGCGCAGGCCGGCTCCCGAAAGCCAGATGGCCGTCGAACACACCGGCATAATTTGACAGCGGCCCGGGCTCGTCCTTGGGCATCAGATTGCGCCTGCGGTTTTCAGATCCGTCAGCTCGGCGTCGGACAGGCCGAGCAAACCGCGATAAACCTCCGCATTGTGCTGGCCAACAATCGAAGGTGCCGGTGAGCGGATGCCGCTGGGCGTGGCCGACAGCTTCGGGACGGCATTCTGCATCTTGAGCATGCCAAAGCGTTCGGTTTCAACCTCGATAATCGCCTCACGCGCCTGAAAATGCGGGTCTGCAAGCATTTCGGGCGCACGATACACTTTGCCAGCCGGAACCGAGTGTTTGATCATCAGCGACTCCACTTCGGCGATTTTGTGCTGGCCCGTCCAGCCATTGATCAAGGCATCGAGGGCGATCTGGTTTGCGCCGCGCGCGATATGGGTTGCATAGCGTGGATCGGATGCCAGCTCGGGCCTGCCCATCGCCTGTGCCAGTCGCCCGAAAACGGCATCGCCATTGCCGCCGATCATGAATTCGCCGTCGCTGCACATATAGACGTTGGACGGCGCGATCCCCTTGAGGAATGAGCCTGAACGCTCCCTGATGATACCCATCCTGTCATATTCCGGGACCACGCTTTCCATGACCTGCAACACCGCTTCGTAGAGTGCCGTGTCGACCACCTGTCCCTTGCCTGTGCGTTCGCGAACATGGAGTGCGGCCAACACGCCCATGCAGCCATAGGTTGCAGTGAGCGAGTCGCCGATCGAGATGCCCATGCGGCTGGGTGGCCGGTCGGGTTCGCCAACGATATAACGCCAGCCGCCCATAGCCTCGCCAATCCCCCCATAGCCTGCGCGATCCGAATAGGGCCCGGTCTGGCCATAGCCTGACATCCGCGCCACGATGAGACGCGGGTTGATCGCGTGCAGGTCGTCGGGCCCCAATCCCCATTTTTCCAAGGTTCCGGGCTTGAAATTCTCGATCAAGACATCGGCATGCACGACGAGTTTTCGGACCAGCTCCTGCCCCTCGGGAATACGCAAATTGGCAGAAACGGATTTCTTGTTGCGGGCGATGACCTCCCAGTTAACTTTTTCGGGCCCTTCGCCCCATAGCCGCATCGGATCGCCCGGCCCCGGCGGTTCGACCTTGATGATTTCTGCGCCCATGTCTCCAAGAAGCTGTCCGCAAAATGGCCCGGCCAGCAACTGACCAAGCTCGATGACACGGATGTCGTTCAAGGCTCCGTTGTTTTCCACCACTTTATTCCGCCGCCTCGGCTATTGCCCAAACCGGCTGGACGGGTGCCGGGAGGCCTGTATCTGCCTCGCAAGTCTCGCGGAGCGATGCGATGCCCGGGCCATAATCGAACAATGACAAGGCTGGGCGCGACGTGCGTATTGCGGCCCGCAGCGCTTGGGTTGCCGTCAAGTCAATTTCTCCATTGTCCGAAGCAACGACACCATAGGCTTTGGCTCCGTCTGCGGTGACCAGCCCTTGCGCGATCTCTTTTCCGACCAAGGCTGCGTCACGATCGAGCGGGTCTCCCCACCCGCCGCCGCCCCACGTGATAAAGTGAAGCTGATCGCCTTCCGCAACGGACACATCCTCCACCTTGTTGCCGATGATAATGCTGGTGCCATCGGCTCGTTCGAGAATCTTCCTCGCACGCTTCCCGGGCTTGCCGCCATTGACCCCCCAAGGTGGCACGAACCACCGATCATCATGGATCGAAATCGTGCCGGCACGCAGAAAGCGATACGTCATGTGGATGCCATTCCCGCCGCGGTGGAGCCCTGCGCCGCCGCTATCGGGCTCAGTCTCGTACTGCTCGATCATTAGCGGGAAATAGCGCTCGAGGAATTCGTTGGGTACGTTGGTAAAGCCCGGCCAGAGCGAATGGCCGTCAGGTCCGTCGCCCAGCGGCCGGCCGGGGATGCCGCCAAAGCCGATCTGAAAAAGCTGGAACCAGTCACCCTTCGCATCATTGCCGGAATAGAACAGGTGCGGGGAAGACGAAAACCCGGCGGCGTTCAGGAATTCAGGCGTTTTTTGTCCGAGCAAGCCGCCCAATATGTCGCAGATCCTCTTTAATGACGGGTTCTATGATCTGATCGATGTGCGCATTCCCGAAGGGTCCTTGCTCAAGCCAAAATTTCCGGCAGCACTTTCGGGGCGGACCCATGCGCTCGGACGGATCTTCGACATATTGGGCGGCTTGCTCGGACAAAAAACGCCTGAATTCCTGAACGCCGCCGGGTTTTCGTCTTCCCCGCACCTGTTCTATTCCGGCAATGATGCGAAGGGTGACTGGTTCCAGC
>JANLQV010000082.1:0-1957 GCA_031368025.1 Sphingomonadales bacterium
GAGATCACGTCGCTCAAAAGGATATCCGGCGAGCATTTCGTCTGAGCCTTCGCCGGTGAAAACAACCTTGATCCCGGCATCACGCACGGCGCGTGAGAGCAGAAATTTCGCAACCGTATTGCCGTTGAAGATTGGTTTTTCGCTATGCCAGATGGCATCGCCGAGCGCGTCCGCCATATCCAGAGGCGAAACGGGGATCGGGACATAGTTTGAGCCTGTGAAAGCCGCGGTGCGCTCTGCGAGCGGAGATTCGTCGAACGCCCCTTCGAACGCTATAGTGAAGGCGCGGATCGGTCGATCGAGCTTTGCCTGCGCAAGTCCCAGCACCGCCGATGAATCGAGGCCCCCGCTGAGGTAACACGCAACCTCGACATCGGCGGTCAGCCGTTCGGCAACGCTCTCGTCGAGAACATCCCGGAAGCCGCTGACAATCTCCGCCTCGCTCCGTCTGTCGCTCTCAAGAACGGACTGGGTCGGGTAGATGTTTTCCCAATAGGGCTCGATCCGCACCGCGCCGTCCTTGGCGAACAACAGGCAACCGGGCGGGACCTGATGGATGTTCGCGAACATCGTCGTGTGACTGCGCATGCTTGAGAACTCGTCGAGCACGGCATCGGGATCCCAACGCGCCGGGACCCCGAGCGCGAGCAGTGCCTTGATTTCGGAGGCAAACATCACATCGCCGTTCCAGATTGCATAGAAGAGCGGCTTGATGCCGAAACGATCCCGCGCGGCGATCAGCTCGCCGCTTCGGCGGTCGGCGATCACCAGCGCGAATTCGCCGCGGAGATGCTCGACAAAAGCCGCGCCTTCGCGGTCATAAAGGTGAAGCGCAATCTCGCTGTCGGACTCGGTGATGAAGCGATAGCCCTGTTCGCGCAGCGCCTCGCGGATCGCCTTGTATCCATAAAATTCGCCATTCACGACAACGTTGAGATCGCCTCGGGCATGGCTGAGCGGTTGGTCGCCATTATCCAGCCCGATGATGCTGAGGCGGACATGGCCGAGCGCGGTTAGCCTGTCCTCGGAAAACCACATCGCGCTTCCATCGGGCCCGCGATGGGCAATGGTTTGCAACGCGGCGTAGATCTTTCCGGAGGTGATCCAGGGCCGCGTCAACTGGGCTGCTATCAATCCGCACATCGCCAATTCCCCAAAGGCCTGTCCCCGGCCTTGACGTGATGAGGCCCGACCGGAGAGTAAGTGTCAATGAAATTTGGTTCGCGGCGCGCGAATGCGAAGGGGTTGCAATGCTGCTATCGTGTATTATCTTATTAATACACTTAACTCACGGAGTCGATCATGACCAAGGACAGCAAGAAAGCCCGCAAGGGCGCAACGACGAAAAAGCTGAAAATTCCCAAACGGGTCGGCAGCATCAAGATTCCCAAGGAATTGCGCCGCGAAGGCAATGGACTGATTGCGGCGCTCAAAGGATTGCTCGCAACGGAAATCGCCGCCGCCGCGATCACCGCCCTTGCCCGCAGTCCGCGCAGGCGCCAGGCCGACTAGCGTTACTCGGCAGCCTCGGGCTCAAGCAGGAGTTGCCGCGCGGGCACGCGTTTCGGTTTTCCCTTCAGCACCGGCACCGCATCGACCCGCTTCGCCTTGGCCAGCATGGCCTTCAGATAGCCACCGGTGAAACTCCGGGGATTTTCCGCGACCGTTTCAGGCGTGCCTTCCGCGATCACTTCGCCACCCTTCACCCCGCCTTCGGGGCCGAGGTCGATGATCCAGTCGGCTGTCTTGATGACTTCGAGATTGTGCTCGATGACCACCACGGTGTTGCCGGCGTCGGCGAGTTCGTGCAGCACCTCCAGCAGTTTCGCCACGTCGTGGAAATGCAGCCCCGTCGTCGGCTCGTCGAGAATGTAAAGCGTGCGGCCGGTGGCGCGGCGGGACAGTTCCTTGGACAGCTTGATGCGTTGCGCTTCGCCACCGGAGAGTGTTGTCGCTT